>CALZJV010000406.1 GCA_945787595.1 uncultured Desulfobacterales bacterium
TTGAGACGCCTCTGTTGGAGATGGCGCTACGATGAACCAGTCTTCGTCATGGTCCTCCGTTGTAACCCAGTATAGTTTCATTAATCTTCCTCCAAGCTATGTAGCCCTACAGTGTTGATAGATGGAAAGTTTTCCATATATTACCCTTATAGCATGGAAAGTTTTCCATCTATAGTTGTATTGCAACATAAAAAATGGAAAAATAGCCCTCTGCTTTTCCATATTTTGCTCTTATATGTTAATATCATGGAAAATAGGCCCAAATTCAAACCAAATCCGAAATTGCGGCTCATGGATCAGGTTCGCCAGGCTCTGAGATACCGTCACTATTCGTATAGGACAGAACAAGTTTACTCCTAAATTGAGCGTTTCAAATTTTAAAAAGAGATGATTTATTATTATTTTCGATGAATTCTATCGATTTAAGTTTTAAAATTTAAAACCCTTCGGGCTTGCCGATATCGCAGATTCGCCGAAGGAGGATTACCGCATCTACGGCGTCAGATGTCCTGCCGCATAGGTACCTATAGCGAAAAAACATCTTCCTTTTACCTGCGGCAATCTCGACAAGCGCTAAAGGTTCTCGTCTTTTTGAATAAGCATGTTTTTCCAGCCAAAAAATTGAGCAAGGACCCCAGATCTGATATGTTTCGCAGGCACCACGTGATTGAATCCGGTTTGCAGAAAGCCGTGAAGATCGCCGTGGATCGGGCCGGAATCACAAAACGTGTCGGCACCCACACCTTGCGCCATTGCTTCGCCACCCATTTGCTCGAAGATGGGGTAAACATTCGTGTCGTTCAGGAGCTCATGGGTCATGCCGATGTGAAGACCACCGAAATATATACTCACGTCATGGAGAAGGATATCCAGGCTGTGTCAAGCACCATGGCCGAAAAGCACCTCCAGCGACGACGGTTTCTTGTGGACTAACCCGGATATCCCGGAAAAAACAAATCGCAAATAACAAATGAAATCCAATGACCAATCCGCCTGGGGCGGATAAAACAAAGATGGGATATTAAATATACTCTTTGCTTGTGTCGGTCATTGAAATTTTGAATTTATACCGCATCATGTATCTGAATCATTTCTACTTCAGACACTTTTTATCGCTTCCAGGACGTTTGTCGGCGTCATGGGCAAGCGACGGATACGAGCACCAATGGCAGCGAATATCGCATTGCCCACCGCCGGCGCGACCGTCGGAACACCCGGTTCACCCAGGCCGCCGATTTTATCATCACTTTTTACAATATGAATCTCAATATCCGGCGTTTCACTCATGGTCAGGATGGGATAATCATCATAATTGGCGGTTGAAACACCGCCTTTTGAAAACCTGACCTGTTCCTTCAAGGCAGCGCTCAAGGCGAAAATAGCGCCGCCCTCCATTTGGGCTCTGATCGCATCCGGAAATACCGCCGGTCCGCAGTCCAGAACGCAAACGATTCGATGCACCCTAATCCGTCCGCTGGATTTGTCCACCGAAACTTCGGCCACGTGTCCGGCGGTTGAACCGAAGCAGGTTCGCAGGGCGATGCCCCGACCCTGTCCTTTTTTTAATTGGTTTTCCCCAGCCGGACTTTTCAGCCAACAATTCTAACACCCGCCGACCGCGAGGATTGTTTTTTAACATGCTCAGCCGGAATTTTACAGGATCTTTGCGGCCAAGATGGGCCAATTCATCGATGAAAGACTCAACCGTAAACGGATTGCTGGAATCCCCGACCGAACGCCAGAAGCCAACGGGAATCGGTGTTTCGAGTATGACATATTCGGCATAGACATTGGGAATGGCATAATCCATGTCCTTAATCCCAGAAACGGCGGTTGAATCAATACCGTCTTTTACAAACTGAGGAAATACTCGACTCATTATGGAAGATGATACGACTTTATGAGACCATGCCGTCAGACGCCCCTTGGGGTCCAAGCCGCCTTTAATCCGACAGATAATACCCGGCCGGTAAAAATCATTTTGAAAGTCATCCTCCCGCATCCAGATCACCTTCACCGGTTTGCCCAGGGTCTTGGACAACTGAAGGGCTTCAACAACAACCACGGTTTCAGCACGCCGGCCGAATCCGCCGCCGCAATATGTCGTAAAGACATCCACTTTTTCCGGCGGCAGACCGGATATTTTGGATCCTGCCACCTGACACCGGCTCTAATATGATCTTGTAAGTCGCACTCTCCGAGGCGTAGGCTCTCCGAAGCGTAAGCTACGAGCCAGAGGCCAGGACGGGCTGAACCTGTGAACACTTACAGCGAATTCTGGATCGCGAATTTAATAGAGGCAACTATCAGATCAGCTGGCGAAGGAGAATCAGAATTTTCTTGAAAATCTCATATGCAGAAATCAGTTCGATGTGCATTACATATTTAAGCATGAATCCGGCCGATACCCTTATCCCTGGCTTATATGGGAATAGAGATGTCTTTATCAGAAATCCTGGTAAATTTCAACAGAAACCCTGCTTTACAATGGTTTAAGATCTTGTTACACTTAGATATTTCCTGAGTTAGAGAGATCGAGTGTGTCGCCGCCACTGGCCGAGGGGGGGCGTAACCTTGTCTCGAAGATTCATTGGCTTTTTTGTTGATAACACTTGTAAATTAGGATTTGCTTCGTATTTCCGATTCATACGGTTTAGGAGTTCCAAATGCCGGCATTAAAAAAGACCCTCACTTTTACTCTGTGCTCATTTCTATTGTTGCTCTTTTTTGGGCAAACCTCCCATTCTGAAACAGCCATTTCGGAGAAGTTACTGCCCGCTGATATCCTTGTCGAGGAATTATTTCAAGCCGGCAGCGGCTTGCCGGTAGGAAAAATCCAAGCCGTGCGGGGAGAAGCGATTGTTTATCATCGAGACCCGGCTGTGGCGTACCGGGTCAAAACCGGTCTGCCCCTTTATCATGGCGACACCATCATTACCCGAAACGCCGGCCGAATCTTAGGCCGGCTTATCGATGGCACCGTATTTTCTCTGGTACCAAAGACGACGCTTGCAATTCTCCAAAGCAACCATAATTCTGCCAGAAAAACCAGTGTGTCTTTTCTGTCATTAGCGCATGGAGGCGGTCATTTTCAAGTGTCTCCACCGGCGGAAATATTATCCCATGAAGTTAAGATCCAGACGGTGACGGCCTTTGCGCTGGCCCGCGACGCCGATTTTATCATCAAGAGTACCCAGGATACGACCGAAATTATTACATTTGAATATAGCCGGCTGGAGGTGACCGATCTGACAGCACCGGAAGTGACTTTTTTTCTGACTGATTTCCAGAGAACCGTCGTTGCGGATAAGTTGGGTCCACAAGTTGCTGAAACCGTTTCTCAAGAAGAAGCCGAGGCAGTGATGTCAGAAACCCGTGTGTCACCCCAAAGTTACTTATTTGCTTCCAGCGCGGAAAAATACAGTCAAGAAGATGCAACCGCCGAAGCTTTGGAATTCGACAGGAATGTCGAGTATTAATTATGATAGATTACCTTTCAAAAGGGGTGACCGCCATGGAGGATATTCACCGAATCTTTACCCGTTTCAAAGAGGAGTTTCCCGAAGTTTATGACAAGCATAAAGCGCTGGGAAAGGAAATTCACGAAAAGGTCGGACCCTTGGGAGAAAATTCTCGCTGGTTGATTAAAATCGCCATCTCAGCCGCCTGCAACCACAAGCGTGCCCTAGCCACGCACATCAAAAAAGCGCAGGCTGCCGGAGTGACCGATGCGGAGATTAAGCATGCATTGCTGCTGTTGATTCCGACCGCTGGATTTCCAGTTTTTATGAAGGCATACTCGGTGTTCGAGGGCGGCAGATAGCGGTATTGATCGTACGGCTGTATAAACCCCAATGTTGCAACGTTAGGGTAAATTCCGTGCGGTTGACAGAGCCTGGATAGTACTTGACATAGAGGCTTAAAGCTCAGAGCTAAATGATGATGCAATCGTCTGATTTGAGTATTACTGACTGTCGGCACTTGTTACAGGATTTGCTAAACGATTTTACCCAATGAAAATGAAAACTCACCCCTGATGCAACTTTAGGGACGATAAACCCATGCCTGGTAAGTAAAGTGAGCAAGTATTCAACTCCGGACATTAAAAAGTGGATCACCCGGACCTTCGAGTTTATTAGCGCCGATATCTGGCGTATCCGGCTTGAAGATCTTCCCTTCGGCAAATCTTTTCTGATCAAACAACTCAGAATTATTATTCTCACCCTGCGTGGTTTTGACGAAGACAAATGTTTTTTTCGGGCTTCATCACTGACATTTTACACCCTGCTTTCCATCGTTCCGGTGGTGGCGATGTTGTTCGGGGTTGCTAAGGGGTTTGGATTTGAAAGGATGCTTAGAAAGGAGGTTTTCGAAAGATTCCCGGGGGGAGCACAGCAGGAGGTGCTGACAAAGGTAATCGAGTTTGCCGAATCGATGCTTGAAGCCACCAAAGGAGGACTCATCGCCGGGATCGGCCTGGTCGTACTCTTCTGGTCCGTGATAAAAGTTCTCGGTCACATCGAAACCTCATTAAATGATATCTGGGAAATCAAGGAAAATAGGACCTGGGGCAGAAAATTCAGCGATTATCTGGCCGTCATGCTGATCAGCCCGATGCTGATTATTGTGTCCAGCAGTGCTACGGTGTTCATCACCAGCCAGATTACCCAGTTGACCAATCAAATTGAACTGCTGGGAATGATCAGCCCGCTTATATTCTTGAGTTTCAAATTGATCCCCTATGTGCTCATCTGGATTCTCTTTTCGGTTATTTACATCCTGATGCCGAATACCAAAGTAAAGCTAAAATCCGGTATCGTGGCCGGTATTATTGCCGGAACCATTTTTCAGATTGTCCAATGGCTATATATCAGCTTTCAAGTCGGGACCGCCAGATATAACGCCATCTATGGAAGTTTTGCCGCCCTGCCGCTGTTTTTAATGTGGGTACAGATCAGCTGGTGGGTGGTTCTTTTTGGCGCCGAACTCTCCTTTGCCAACCAGAATGTTGCAACCTACGAATATGAGCCCGATTCTTCAAGGGTAAGCCAAGCCTTTAAAAAATTGCTCACGCTGCAGGTAGCCCACTTGCTGATACGGAATTTTTCGAGATGTGAATCCCCGCTGACCGATTCGCAAATCTCAATGCGCCTTGAAATGCCGATTCGGCTGTTGCATCAGATACTCTACGATCTTATTGAGAGTGGTCTGTTTATCGAAACCCGCACAACGGATGATAACACTTTCGGTTATCAACCAGCCTGCGATATTAACAAACTCACCATTAAAAGCATTCTGGAAGCAATCGAACATCATGGAACCGACAGTATCCACGTTGCCGAAACCGAGGTGTTAACGGTGTTGTCCGATTCAATCAAAAAATTCAGCGAAGAGATGGAAAATTCCCCGGCCAACAAACTGTTGAAGGATATTTAATGTGGGTTAATCCCGTTGCGCCCGTTGGCCCGTTTAGCCGGTTATTTTTGTCTCCGAACCTACCGGCCAACCGGCAAACCGGACAACCCGCCTTTAAGGATATTTATCTTGCCCATTCCCGGAAACTTACTCACCACGGCCATGGCAGTCATGCCGCACGAGGATGCAGAGGCCGCTCTTGAGGCCGCTTTGTCTTTGGATATTCCTTTCTGGCCTCAGCTTCCGCGCTTAAGCTATTATGAAGACATGTATGTGCAAGCCTCAGAACACTTCCCCGGCATTGTCCTGGATTTGAACAACCAGACCCTGGCGTTTTCCATGGATAAATTCATCGCCGAGCTGGAGGAGACCCTGGCCCATTTCGATGAGCCGGCTTATTTTGACATCAGCGAGCAATACTCGGATGTCTACCACCGTTTTCTGAAGCTGGACCTATCCGATCGGCCTGCTATCAGAGGACAGCTTGAAGGGCCAATCAGCTTCGGGCTGAATGTATTGGACCAGGACAAACGTCCGATTATCTTTGACGACACCGTGCGGCCCTTCATGTATGAATTTATGGCAAAGCGTATCAACGCTCAATTGGAGAGGCTAAAAAAAATAAATCCCAATGCCTTTATGTTTATTGACGAGCCGGGCCTGCAGTTTTTGTTCAGCGCCCTGTCCGGCTATGACAGCACGGCCGCCCGCGGTGATATGGAAGCGTTTCTCTCCATGATCGACCGCCCGCGCGGTGTTCACCTTTGCGGCAATCCGGACTGGGACTTTCTGCTTAACCTGGACATGGACATCCTATCCATGGACGTTTATCTGAACGGAGAGATTTTCTCCACCTATGCCGGTTCGATTAAACGGTTTCTGGACAACGGCGGCGTAATTGCGTGGGGAATCGTTCCAACCAATTTCGAACCGTTCGAAGCCGAGACCATTGATACGCTTACAGACCAGCTTGAGAATGTATGGAACATTCTTGATAAAAAGGGGATTGAAAAAGAGTATCTTCTATCCAAAAGTCTGATTTCTCCCGCCACATGCTGCCTGGTCAACCCGGACGGTGATAAAACAGTGGAGAAGGCCTTTCACGTAGTTCAGCATCTCTCCCAAAGACTCCGGGAAAAATATTGGTCCGGCACTGTATCTAAGTGAAGAATCCGAATAGGATAATTATCCTTGAAATCCATTGCATTCGAAATTTGATGACAAAATCTATCGTGAGAAACTTAGTTTACCCATCTGTCAGACTTATCACAGGTTTTTGACGCAGATGATATCCTGAGAGTCTGGAGAAATATCTGAAGCGATCAGTTCCTTCAGTATTTTAGTGATTTATCGCGCTATTTTACAAAAATTTAGGATGTCTTGCTATTGCGGGTTCGATCGCTGGGGAAATCGCTTGTATTTCTCCATATGCTTGTCTATGATATCGAGAAAGATTGATGAGGAGCGGACCGGGTGACACCGTATCAAACAGAACAACTCCAAACCCTTCGAATGGTAAGACGCTATCTGGCACAGATTTCCGAAGCGGAGCGCAAAACCCTCAAAGAGGGCCTGACCGACTATCTGACCTTTCGAGACGCCGTCGATGCCTTCCAGGAGAATTACTTTCGTGACATCTGCAACCGTAAATGCTACCAAAGCAAGTTGAGTGCCTGCTGTTCCCGGGATGGTATCATCACCTTTTTTGCTGATGTGATCATCAACGCCTTGATGGCGGACCCAGCAGCGCTTGAACGCCTACAAGATATTCTCACCCATCCCCATGAAGGATTCAAATGCGTTTTTCTTGGACATGAAGGATGCCTGTGGCGGATCAAACCGATCGTCTGTGAAATGTTTCTCTGCGATGCGGCGGAAAACGCTGTTTTAAAAGAAAACCCTGTTGCGCGAAAACGTTGGGATGCCCTGGTCCGACAGAAAAAAGCTTATACATGGCCTGATCGACCAGTGCTTTTCGACACCCTTGAGCAGATATGTATCGAAGCGGGATACACCTCGTCCTTGATGTTTCTTCACAACAGCCCAGGACTCTTGCGTGTTAAACGACAGGGTATACAGAGTAAAGCAAAATAAAAAGAAGTTCTACCGATTTCCTTGAAATGGCAGATACGAAACCCAAATAGAGCGCACATTCCCTGACGGCCGTAGCGCCAACAGGGCTGCTGTTAAGATGAACGGGTTGCCGGATTCCAGATAATCTCCATTCTGCGCCGTGGAACGGCCCGTCTGAATTGGTATTTAGGGTATCCAATCACCAGGGCAACTTCCACCCGTCGGTTGTCCGGCAACCCCAAACGCCTTCTCAGTTGCCCACTATTTTCGAGAGCGTTTATTCAAAATCGAAAACCTGGTCCTCAGGGCCAGGTCAGAGGTGATCGGCTCTGCCATAGATCAAATCTGTTCAAGGTTTCAGGTGTCAGGTTTCA
>CALZJV010000407.1 GCA_945787595.1 uncultured Desulfobacterales bacterium
GTTGCACTTTCCGAAATAAAGGAGTTAAAAGAAAAACTTGAGGTCGAGAGAGCGTATCTGCAAGAAGAAATCAAATTAGAATACAACTATGAGAACATTGTCGGTCAAAGTGACGGGCTCAATTACGTGCTCTATAAGGTTGAGCAAATTGCCCCCAGCGATACGACCGTTCTCGTCCTTGGTGAGACCGGAACCGGCAAGGAGCTGGTCGCCCGGGCCATTCATGGCTTAAGCCCGCGCAAAGATCGGGTATTGGTGAAAGTGAATTGTGCCACACTGCCCTCAAACCTCATCGAAAGTGAGCTGTTCGGCCACGAGAAAGGCGCTTTCACCGGTGCGCATGCCAGACAGTTGGGGCGATTTGAAGTTGCCAACGGCGCCACCCTTTTTCTGGATGAGATCGGGGAGCTGCCGCTGGAACTGCAGCCCAAACTGCTCCGGGTGATTCAGGATGGTGAGTTTGAACGGTTGGGCAGCTCCGGTACGATCAAAGTCGATGTACGGGTGATTGCCGCCACCAATCGCAATCTGGAAGACAGAGGAAGTTCGCAGGGGCCGGTTTCGGGAAGATCTTTGGTACCGGCTAAGTATTTTTCCGATTACGGTGCCCCCGCTGAGAGAAAGGATGGAAGACATTGCCCTGCTGGTGGATTTTTTCGTAGGTAAAATTTCCAAGAGACTGGGGAAGTCCATTGAGAGCATCCCGACGAGCGTCATGAATACCTTACAGGATTATCAATGGCCCGGCAATGTCAGGGAGTTGGAAAACGTCCTCGAACGGGCGGCAATCAACTCTTCAGGGCCCAAACTACGCCTGGTGGATGAACTGAAGAAACCCCATCAGGATTTAACGACCACGCAAACAACTCTGGCAGAGGTTGAGCGCGAACATATTGTCCGGATACTTGAGCAGACCAATTGGAAAGTGAGTGGCAAAAACGGGGCTGCAGAAATCCTTGGTCTCAACCGCAGCACACTGCGCGCCCGTATACGAAAATTGGGTATCCACCAGCCTTGATATGGCCGCAAAAAGGCGCAAAAAGCACAAAAATAAAATTTCAGGGTCTGTAATTTCAATGTGTTACAATGAACAAAAATCGAAATTCTCACTTTTTACAAATCCACCAGTCTTAGATCCTTAAAAATTATTTTTGTGCTTTTTGTAGCAGTCCGCCGGAGGCGGATCAATACCTACCGCCGAACTGACTCATTCCAAGAAGCTTCATGCAAAATTGCCTATTCATCGCGGCCTTCCTCAAACAACAGCCTGTCAATTTGTATTCCCTCACGGAGAACCATGAACACCGCTTCAAAGATGCCACGCATGGTCATATATGGCCATTGGTCATATATGACCATATCATCACGTTAATTCATCCTGCTCGATCAGTCTTTTTTATAAAAATATTAGTTTAAATATCAATTTGTTAGGCTAATTTGAATTGGGCTCAGTCTGCCTGGCACGAAGTGTGAAAGTACGATTATAGACAGTTTGAATTTTTTATAACAGCGCCGAGGGAGGGTTCTCATGATAATTGTCAGGATAACCATGAATTCACTGATAGAAAAGCGCACAGAAGTTATGCAAACACTTCTCTCAATGATTGAGCCAACGGAAAATGGGAGAGGTTGTCTGAGTTGTCACGTTCTGCGGGATATCGAAGACAAGAACGTTTTCAGCTTGATAGAGGAGTGGGAAACCCGCGAAGATCTGGACGATCACATAAAGTCTGACAGATTCAGCGTTTTGCTTGGAACAAAGAGTCTCTTATACGAACCGCAGCAAATTGAGATCCACACGATTTCCCATTCGGAAGGAATGGAGACCGTTAATGCCGCCAGGATGAAAAGGGCCTAATAGGGAATCGCACGATATGAACCTCCTTCTCATTTACTCAAAGTTTTCCGATACCATTTTGGTCTTTTTCTTACGCGTTGCGTTTCATCGGAAAGAAAGCGTCCAGGGGCGATGACCACATTCAACTCGTAGGGTCGCAAGGTCATCACAGGCAAAAATATCACAACGTAATTCAAGGAGGTATTATCAATGAAACCAGAAACTGCAGGGAAAATTAAGTATGGCGTTTGGAGTCTTTTTGTTGGGGCCGTCATCGCAATGATCATCGGTTTTGCATGGGGAGGTTGGTCAACCGCCGCAACTACCCAAAAGATATCCGAAGAGGCGGTCCTGGCGAGTCAGGCGGCGATCTGCGTTGCCCAATTTATGAAGGAACCGAATCATGAGGAGAAACTTAAAGAGTTAGGGGAAATAAGTAGCTATCAGAGATCTGGTTTCATTGAAAAAGGGGGCTGGGATAAAATGCCCGGGCAGGAAAAGGCTGACTATGGAGTGAGCCGAGCATGCACTGATGGGCTTGAACTTCTTATCAAAACCTGAGTTGGCTGTTAAAGGTAACTCATATATGGGTTACCTTTTTCAAATTATCGGATAAAAAGTTTTTCGA
Organism: uncultured Desulfobacterales bacterium; assembly: GCA_945787595.1. The sequence goes on from CALZJV010000407.1 coordinate 2,466, forward strand.
AAGGAAAGGGGTATGAGATGGGCGACAAGGGAAAAAGAGATAAAGGCAAACGAGAAGAACAGAAAAAAGGCAAACAAACCCCAAAGGAGAAGCGGAAGCAAAAAAAAGCAAAAAGGTAGCGGTTATGACATCTGTCATTAAGTATTATGAGGGAATCGACTCGGTTGCCGTCATCGGCAACTATCTGCCCCGCCAGTGCGGTATCGCAACCTTCACCACGGATCTGGTTGAAGGCTTATCAGCGGAAGCCCCCGATATTTACAACTGGGCGGCGGCCATGAACGACAAACCCGAGGGATATCCATATCCTGAAAAAGTGCGCTTTGAGATCAATCAGAACAAATTGAGCGATTACAGCATCGCATCTCAATTTTTCAATATCAGTCAGACGAACATTGTTTGCTTGCAGCATGAATACGGTCTTTTCGGCGGTCCGGCCGGCAGCCATCTGCTGAAACTATTGGGTGATCTGCGCATGCCGGTGGTAACCACGTTACACACGGTTTTGAAGGACCCCGCACCGGAATATCGTGCTGTCATGAGTAAGCTATCCGATCTGTCTGACAAACTGGTCGTGATGAGCCATAAGGCATCTGACTTCCTCAAAGATATCTATGCCGTGCCCGAAGATAAAATTGTCTTTATCCATCACGGGATTCCGGATACGCCGTTTATCGATCCCAGCTTCTACAAAGACAAGTTCGGCGTGGAAGGCAAAAAGGTGCTGCTCACCTTCGGCTTGCTTTCCCCCAATAAGGGCATTGAAAAGGTATTGCAAGCGCTTCCGGCAGTCATCAAAAAACACCCTGATGTGGTCTATATTATCCTGGGTGCAACACACCCGCATATTCTAAAATCGCATGGGGATGCATACCGTATCCTGCTGCAGCAGCACGTGCACAAACTCGATATCGGCGAGCATGTCATTTTTCAAAATCGGTTTGTTGAACTAAAAGAGTTGTGTGAGTTTCTCGGCATCGCCGATATCTACCTAACCCCTTATCTTGAAGAAGCTCAGATTACCTCCGGAACCCTTGCCTATGCCATGGGCACAGGTAAAGCCGTCATTTCGACCCCGTACTGGTACGCCACCGAGATGCTTGCCGAAGACCGGGGCCGGATTGTGCCTTTCCATAGTCCGGATGCCATGGCGGAACAAATCATCGACCTTCTGGACAACGATGTCGCCCGGCACGCCATGCGTAAGAAAGCCTATATGTTCAGCCGCGACGCAGTCTGGAAGGAGGTATCCCGAAAATACCTCCAGGTTTTCAGTGAAGTGCGGCAAAACCGCACCCGCAACCCTCGACCCAGGCATTCCTATGTTGAAAACATCCAGGCCATCACGAATTTCGAGCTCCCGGAGATCAAGCTCGATCACTTGAAAGCCTTTACCGATGATACCGGCATCTTGCAACATGCCAACTATACCATCCCCGATCGCACCCACGGCTACTGCACCGATGATAATGCCAGAGCGCTGCTGGTGGCCGCCATGGGTCAAAAATACCTGCCGACAAACGGTTTGGGACTTGATTTTCTCAGCGGTCATTATCTCGGATTTCTTCTGTATGCCTTCAATGAAAAAAATGGGCGCTTTCGCAATTTCATGACCTATTCGCGGCAGTGGACCGAGGAGATCGGGTCCGAGGATGCGCATGGCAGGGCGATCTGGAGCATTGGCAAAGCGGTGGCTTTTCTCCAAAATCCCGGGCATCTTGCAATGAGCACGACCCTTTTCAACAAGGCACTGAGAGCTGTCGAGAATTTTCATTCGCCCCGCGCCATCGCTTTTTGTCTGGTGGGAGTGAATGCCTACCTGGATAAATTTTCCGGCGACAGTGATGTGCGCAGGGTCCGGGAAGTTCTTGTCGACAGGCTTTTCGGTCAGTTTAAAAACAATGCAACAGACGGTTGGCCCTGGCTTGAAAACGCTTTGAACTATGCCAACGGCAAACTACCCCATGCACTGCTGCTGTCCGGCCGTTGGATGCACCGAAAGGACATGATCGATATGGGGCTCCTATCCCTCAAGTGGCTGCTTGCCATCCAAACCGAAGACGCTCACTTTGTACCCATCGGCAGCAACGGATGGTATAAACAAGGCGGCCCCAGAGCCCGTTTCGACCAGCAGCCCATTGAAGCCAATGCCATGGTAGAAGCTTGTGTGGAAGCCTTTAATATCACCCGGGATAAATCATGGTTCGACAATGCGGTCATGTGTTTCAATTGGTTTCTCGGACACAACGACCTGAACTTGCCGCTCTATGATCCCAAGACCGGCGGCTGCCGAGATGGATTAATGGCCGACGGCATCAACCAGAATCAAGGCGCCGAATCGTCCCTTGCCTGGCTGCTTTCGCTGATGACATTGCAAAAGCTTTATGCCGACGAGGTTCTTAAACAGTCATCGTCCCCGAAAGCCGATTAGGTAAAGGATCCGTCATGCACATTGCCATGCTCTCTCCCATTGCCTGGCGCACGCCGCCGCGTCACTATGGCCCCTGGGAGAGCGTAGCGTCACTTTTGACCGAGGGGTTGGTATCGCGCGGTCATGATGTTACCTTGTTTGCGACCGCGGATTCGCAGACCAGCGGCAGATTGCATGCCGTTTGCCCGCGAGGCTATGAAGAAGACCGGTCACTCATACCAAAAGTCTGGGAGTGCCTGCACATTTCAGAACTCTTTGAGCATGCCGATGCATATGACATGATCCACAACCATTTTGATTTCCTACCTCTGACTTATACCGGTCTGACCACCACTCCGGTGGTGACCACCATTCACGGCTTTTCATCACCCGGGATTCTACCTGTTTACAAAAAATACAACAACAAAGTATTCTATGTTTCCATCAGCGATGCCGATCGATCGCCGGATCTTGATTATATCAAAACCATCCATCACGGCATTGATATCCAGCAGTTTGATTTTCAGCCTGCCCCGGACGATTACCTGCTTTTTTTCGGGCGCATTCACCATGACAAGGGTGCCCGACAAGCTATTGAAATCGCCGGGGCCTGCAATAAAAAGCTGATATTGGCGGGTATTATCCAGGACCTGGCTTACTATGATCAATATGTCGCCCCTCACATCGACAACGACAAGGTGATTTATGCCGGCAGCGTCGGACCGGTTGAGCGCAACCGGCTGCTCGGCAAAGCCTGCGCGCTATTGCACCCCATACAGTTTGATGAGCCTTTCGGTCTGTCCGTTATCGAATCCATGGCCTGCGGTACGCCCGTGATCGCCTTTGATAGGGGCAGTATGCCTGAACTTATCGAAAACGGCAAAAGTGGTTTTTTGGTCAACAACGTAGACGAGGCCATTGAGACGGTTGCACGTATTAAAGAGCTTGACCGCGCAACCTGTCGTCACCATGTTGAACGGCATTTCACAGTCGACCGCACGATCAATGAATACATACAAGTCTATGAATTGATTCTTGACTCGGAAAGACTGCAGAATGGCCTCGAAAAATCTGAAACGGATAGGACAGACCACTATGAAAACTCATAATCCAATAATAACACGTTTTAAAAAAAACCCCATACTGACAAGTAAGGATGTGCCGTATCCGGTCGCTACCGTTCACAATGCGGGCATCGTCAAACACAACGACCGTTACATTATGCTTTTCAGGTCGCATCTGCTAAACGGGCGCTCCATCATCGGCAGGGCCGACAGCGAGGACGGTTTTTCATTTACGGTTCATCCCAAA
>CALZJV010000408.1 GCA_945787595.1 uncultured Desulfobacterales bacterium
TAAAAGCACCATTATCAAAAGCAGGTGATTTTATAGATTTCAGAGTTGAGATGGATTTAATGGTAGGGGTAACGGCCTGTGCGGCAGGCAAGTGCAATAATTATCGCTGTACGCCTATTGCCGTGAAAGTCTATAAGTAAAGATCCGGGTCCAGAGGGTCCGGCTTTGTCGAGCCCCCTGAAAGGGGGCCAAGCACCAAGTATTTTTGAGACAGGTTAGCCCGTTGAGCCGGTTTTGCCGGTTGGCCGGTTATTGGAATAAGCTAATTCGCCTAAATTAAGCTTAATAATTATTCCATGCATGGTTTTCCTCTTGCTTGGATATGACAGCTTTACGCTTCAGCGAGACCGACGGAAACAGACCAACGGGCAAAACCGGCTCAACCTCTCTCGATTGATCTCTTATGGCATAGCCGATTGTCTCTGACTTGGCACAGAGAACCAGGTTTTCTATAGCGAAATAAAAACTTACCTGACTTTTGCACGAGTCAGAGGCTTGGTGGTGAGAAGAAATGAAGAACTTATTTAAACAAGTGCGCAAGGCCTGCAAGGAAGTTGCCGCCAACGCGACCCGGGTTCACATTAATTACGATCACATTCCCGCGTATGCTGCATCACTGCCCATGCTAACGGCAATCCCTTCCGAGCTCGATCCCGGGTGTCATTACCTTGGCAAAGAGGAAAAGACGGTTGCTTTTTTGCTCACTCTGGACACCATCAATTTCGGCTCCGGCTTTTTCCCCTATCTGCGCAAACGCCCGGGAATGTCAGGCTATTTTTCAATCGCCGCTTCATTGAATGACGTATACAAACGCCACGGTGGCCTTTCAGCGGCAGATTTGGATCAAATCACGGTTGATAAATGCACCCGCATCTTCGGCCAGGATCCCACCAATCAGACCATCCGGGAGCTGATGCAGCATTTTACGACGGCCTTAAAAAATCTAGGTCGATACCTGCTCGATAGTTTTAAGGGAAATTTTGCCGCCCTGGTGGAAGCCTCAGAATCGTCCGCCGAGCGTTTGGTGCAGTTGCTTAAAAAAATGCCATATTTCAATGACGTTGGACTTTATAACGGGATCGAAGTCCCGTTCTTCAAACGGGCACAAATTACCGCAGCGGATTTGTCAATCGCATTTAAGGGACGGGGATGGGGACATTTTAAGGATCTGGATCAACTGACCATCTTTGCCGATAATCTTGTGCCCCACGTATTGCGAATGGATGGTGTTTTGATATATGAAAATTCACTGATTGAGTGTATAGCAGCCGGAAACTTAATTCCCGCAGGATCCGCCGAGGAAGTGGAGATACGGGCTTGTGCCCTTCATGCGGTGGAACTCATCAAGAATGAAATTCTTATATCGGGCCAAATTCTCAATTCGCCGGATCTCGATTACCTCCTCTGGAATCGCGGTCAGCAGCCCCATTACAAGGCTGTTCCACGACACCGGACACGATGTGTTTTCTATTAGGAGTGTTCAATGACATCCAATTCCGATACTAGCCATAGGGATACCGCCTTCTATGATCCTGAACGAAAAGGCATATTCATTCACAGCGATCAACTGAAAGAAAGTCCTTTTGAAATTGGCGACAGATTCTCGGTTCGCAAAGGAAAACGGGAGCTGTTTGCCATGACCATTATGAAAGACGACACGGGCGAAATCTTTTACGATAAAAAAGGAATATTTATCGAAAGAACACGCAAAATAGATATTTTGCTCGGCGGCATATTTGATGAATATGTAATTTATATTGAACCCGAAATCCCGCATACCATCAAAGTTAAAGCCCTTGACATTGTAAGGGACAAAAACCAGAAGTGGTTCTAACGGAACCCCATCGTTGCAAAAGTCGGAGGGCTTCAGAGTCAAGGCGTCAAGGGTGACGCTGTAGTCGGCTACCGCGAATCCTTGACAACACAGGATCTGAAGTCCTCCGGCTTTCCCAAAGGGCAAACAACATGGCAAAATCGACCCCATCCTTCTTGTCCCGTCGTAGCTCGAAGAGCGGAGTCGGATGAATTCATAAAAAGGGATATCCACTAAGTGGGGCTTCCATTTTGATAGTGTGAATCATATCGGATTATTAGCTATTCTTTGCCATGTTGTTTATGCAACATTGGGGGGAATGTAAATCGGAGGTATAATGAATTCGAATTTTCGTGATGGACTGAGGAATGGCGACCTGATGATTGGAACACTCATTACAATGCCGTTACCTGAAATTGCTGAAATCATGGTCGAGGTTGGTTTTGACTGGTTATTTGTTGATACCGAGCATGCGCCTTTCAATGCTAAAGACGCTTTAAAAATTCTGCAGACGGCCGGCAATCGCTGTCCTTGTGTCGTTCGCATCCCGGCGAACCATGAGGTCTGGATAAAAAAAGCCCTAGATATCGGTGCCGACGGAATTATTGCGCCCCAGGTAAATTCGGCCGAAGAGGCCGAACGGATTGTGCGGCTATGTAAATACCCGCCCGAGGGTGCCCGTTCAGTCGGTATCGGCAGAGCCCATAAATACGGACTGGGTTTCAAGGATTATGTGGAAAACGCCAATGACAAAGTAGCTGTGATTTTGCAGGCGGAAAACACCAATGCTTTAAAAAACATTTCCGAGATTGTCCGGGTGCCGGGAATCGATGCTATTTTTATCGGACCCTACGATTTATCCGCCAGCATGGGGAAGATGGGAAACGTTGCCGATGCGGATGTTCGTCAAGCAATCGCAACCATAGCGGAATGCGGCAAGAATGCCGGCCTTAGCATGGGAATATTTGTTGATAAGGCCGAAACTGCTGAAGCCTTCATCCAACAGGGATTTACGCTGATCGCCATCAGTACAGATGGATTATATATGGCGTTGGGAGCAAAAGAAACGCTAAATTCTCTGAAGCGTTAGCTTGATAATAAATCGCCAACAGATCACCATCTTCCCTACTAACAAGTTGATAATACTATCAATTGTCTGTTTTTCAGATTCGTCATTTATAATTTTTATTGATGGACAGCCTAAATCTGTGCCAATAAACGAATTCTTGGCTTGACACACACGTCAGGATATGTTCCTAAATAGTCTCGCCTTAAAATCAATTTATCAACTCCAATTTACCTATACCTGACCTCGCCTGTCGGCCAGTGATTCAAACGGATTGACATCGTAATACCCAGAATCAGCTAAAATCGATTATGTCGGGATGTTTAACTAAAACCTGAATTTTGCGCAAGTCGGAGGCTTTCATATGCAGGGCATTTGAGGGCGCAGCCAGATGGTAAGACATCGTTTAAGCGGGGAGTTTGGAAGTAGACGAAATTAGCAAATAATGGAGGCAATTATCGGGGGGATTCAGATGACGGATGAAATTCTGAAGAAAATGAAAAAAGGAGTGTATTATCCCGGAAAACATCTGGGGAAAAAACAGAAGATCAAGAATCTGGTTGAAAAAGGCTATCTTTATCCGATGGACGGCTCCTTTATTTGCGGGTTGGACAGTGAACCAAATTACCGAATGACAGATAAAGGACTTCACCGCAAAAAGCGGAAGATCGGTTGACCTTAAGTGTCTGTTGTCAACACAACCACCGGCCCCTTAGCGATATGTGTTAGCGTAAAGGAGACTCTGGAAAGCTGGAATCTCTTTTTCGATCAGACTGGCCGCTTTTCAGGTCAGCGGCGGACTGGCACCTGATATCTTAGATGCCCCTAAAACTAAAGAGCCGGATATGATCTGTTTGTTTTAAAATGAAATTTATTAAGGATCCCGCCGAGCAAACCACAGCAGTAACAGATATCGTATTGGCACTCATCGCCTTCGGCGGCATTGTCTTTTTACGATGGCCCCTGTTGAGTTCCGGCCAGCTTTGGAAAATCAACATCTGGTCTGCCGCCATAGGGTTGATCGGCTTGGCCGCCGTCCTGGGAGCAGTGGCTCATGGTCTTGTTTTATCACCCTTCATCATCGTATCTGGCTGGCACTGAATATGGCCCTCAGTCTGGCGGTTTCCCTTTTCGTCGTGGGTGTCGTGTATGATCTGTGGGGCTTGGAATTTTCCCTCACAACACTGCCAATACTGCTGATAGCGGGTATGGGGTTCTATCTCTCGACCCTGATTTATCCGGGTATTTTTTTTCTTTTCATAGTATATGAAGTTGTTGCACTGGTTTTTGCGCTGGGTGCCTATATTTTTCTGGCCATCCACAAAGATCTGCCAGGCGCAGGTTTGATGGCAACCGCAATCCTTGTCAGCATTATCGCAGCCGGAATCCAGGCCAACAAATCGGTTATTTTGACATTCATCTGGCGGTTTGACCACAACGGGATCTATCATTTGGTGCAGGTGCTTGGATTAATGCTTCTACTGATGGGTCTGCGACGGTCGGTGCTGTATTGATGAAACGGTGTTATTCGAGACTGGCGGTTACCAGACGCTGTAAATTGTTTGCCGGCGGAACTTGAAAAACAGGTTTCAGGTTTCGGGTGTCAGGAAGGCGAGTCGCAAAATCCTGAAACCTGAACACTGACACCTGAAACCTCAAATTTCCGACAATACGTTGTCAGAAAAATGCTCCTAAAGGCCTGATCAAAATCACAGGACTTCGTATGGCAGGTAAGAAAAAAACCCAGGCGCAACTGGAAGCCATCATTGATGATTTACTGAATGAGTCGCAGCCGCTGCGATTTAAGACTCCGGTCAGCTACGTTTACAACCCGCTGGAATATGCCCGCACATCATATATCAAGTATTTGAAGCGATATGCGGAATCGCCCAAGGAAATTATTCTAATCGGAATGAATCCCGGTCCCTGGGGAATGGTTCAAACCGGCATACCTTTCGGCGAGGTAACGGCTGTTAGAGATTGGCTGGATATCAAAGCCCCTGTGGGCACACCGGCACAAATGCACCCGAAACGACCGGTTACGGGCTTCAAATGCACGCGCAGTGAAGTCAGCGGTAGGCGTTTATGGGGATGGGCACAAAAAACTTTTAAAACTCCGGCAATCTTTTTCTCTCGTTTTTTTGTTGCCAACTATTGTCCCCTTATGTTTATTGAGGCCGGCGGCCGCAACCGCACACCCAATCAACTGCGGGCAAGCGAGCGCAAGCCTTTGTTAAAAGTTTGCGACCGGGCTTTGCGCCGCACCATTGAGCAGCTCGCCCCTCGTTATGTGATCGGAGTGGGGCTATTTGCAGAAGAACGTGCCCGGGTAGCATTGTCCCAAATGGATGTGACCATCGGACGAATCACTCATCCCAGTCCCGCCAATCCCAAAGCAAATCGCGGTTGGGAGGCAATTATTGAAAAAGAGTTTGCGGCATTGGGGATTGAGTTGTGAGAAGTTGGAAGGCGGAATGCGGAAGTTGGAATGCGGAATGCGGAATTTGGAAGGTGGAATCCTTGGCCGGAGAAAATAGCCACGGACTCACACAGACACACACGGACATTTTTTCTTTAACAAAGATTGTACCGTTAAAACCAATATTCCATCATTCCAACGTTCCATTATTCCATCTACAAATTATCTAGGATCTGTTAAAAAAACGACACATTTATAATGAATTTTAGAATCTCCGAGACGTTAAATTACCGTGTTTCACTGCTATTGATGGTCTTTCTAAGTGCATGCGCCAGCGGCCATCAGATGGGCCAGAGACCTTCCATAAGTGAGAGGGCGCAAGACCATCGGGCAACGGAAGCATACCGCACGAAAGTCGACTCTTTGCAGATCGATTTAGCTGTGCTCAACCGTCAGGCGAACCTGCAGGAATCCAGGCAGGTGGCGGAGACAGCCATAACTTACGCCCATCAACTGGCCGAAGAATATCAGCTGGTTCGCCCGGCGGTTTTACACAATGTGCTAGTGCGGGTAGGGATGAAAGATCGGGGTCTATGCTACCACTGGACGGAAGATCTTCTTAAACAACTCCAATTACTGGATCTGAGAACCTATCAGCTTCACTGGGGAGTGGCGCACCGCGGCAGTGAATTGCGGGAACACAACAGTGTCGTCATCACCGCCAAGGGGCAGGCTTTTGAAAAAGGGATGGTCTTAGATCCCTGGAGAAATTCCGGGGTTCTTTATTGGACATTGATAAAAACCGATCGCTATCCGTGGAAAGAGCTGCCGCCGTCGGAGTGGTAAACGCATGGCTGGCTGTTCGTTGTCAGTGGTCCGTTGCAGAAGGGAAAAGTGCCGGGCCGATAAAACGCCCGGTTATATTAATCCTGCAGTGACACTTTTATTTTTAACTGCATCTACCTTTGTGGGAGCTGCTTTCAGCCGCGATAAACGGCAGCAGCACGGATATGGAACTGATTGCCTGAATACAGATATCGTTGATTGGTTGATTAGATGATTGGTTAAGTGGTTGTAAATATGGATTTATCCCATATTTGCAAAATAATTGGACACTTCATGTGTTAACAATCGTAACATTCTCAAATTATGACTATAATTTACCTAATCAACCATTCAACCTGTAAACTATTCAACGAGGTCCGGAATATAGGAAATACCAAATCATTTGGCGCTTGGGATTTAGGACCTATTTATTGAAATCACATCATATTTACACATGATTTATGGCATCGCCAGATTGAATATTTTCGCAATTCTATTGATTTAAATAGAAACGACAGAGCGAAGCGATACCACAAATCTTCAATCGTCAATCTTCAATCTTCAATTCCTGCTTGTCCGGGTTAGGATTTTATTCTCTGATTTTAAGTGCATTGGATGATAAAGGACGCTCATGGAGATATTTGAGTTAGTAAAAGCAGCCCAAAAGAGGATAGCGGGTTATGCCCATGTGACCCCCATCATAACCTCTCGGACATTGAATCAACTTACCGGAGCGGAAATATTTTTAAAATGTGAAAATTTTCAGCGAATGGGAGCTTTCAAGTTTCGTGGTGCATACAATGCCATGTCCCGCCTGACGGATGACCAAAAAAAAAAGGGCGTTATCACCCATTCATCCGGTAATCATGCCCAGGCGGTCGCCCTCGTAGGTCGGCTGCTGGGAATCAAACCAGTGGTAGTCATGCCGGATGATGCGCCGGCGATCAAACGTGCCGCTACCGAAGCTTACGGCGCTTCGGTGATCGAATATGACCCTGGAGAAACCTCGCGCGAAAAGATCTCGCAAGACCTTTCAATTCGGCATGGCTATACGTTGGTTCCACCCTATGATCATATTGACATCGTTGCCGGTCAGGGGACTGCCGCCATGGAGCTGTTCGACGAGCTGACCACCCTGGACATGCTGATGGTACCCTGCGGCGGCGGCGGCTTATTGAGCGGCTGTGCCGTTACCGCTCGGACAATGTCCCCGAACTGCCGTGTCATCGGCATCGAGCCGAAATTGGCCGACGATGCCACCAAATCATTTCACAGCGGCAAACTGCACACGGTAACAAATCCGCCGACTATCGCCGATGGGACCCGAACACCGTGTCTGGGAAAGGTCACATTTCCCCTGGTGCTGGAATACGTCGATGATATGCAAACAGTGTCAGAAAACGCCATTATGGAAGCCGTCAAATTTTTATTTTACCGCCTAAAACTGGTGGTGGAGCCATCTGGCGCTCTCGGTCTAGCAGCCCTTTTAAGCAAGGAAGTCCAACCTGGTGGCCGTGTCGGTATTATTCTCAGTGGCGGCAACATAGATGGTGCAACCATGAAGACGATATTGACATAGATTCTGCAGTACATACTTTGATTTACCGATTAACAATTCAACAAACACAAAGGAGAACATCATGAGCTTACAGGAAAAATTGAACGCTTACAAAGAGGGTATGGTAAAAAAGGCTCCTAAAGAAGCACTTGAAATTATGCACCGGGCCACCGAAGATTTACGCAATTCGACAATTATGGAAGGGGTAGTAAACGTTGGAGATCCGGCGCCGGAATTTGAGCTGCAAAATGTCGCCGGAGAGCTCATCCGGCTTAAGGATCTTATCACCGCGGGTCCTTTGGTTTTGAGCTTTTACCGCGGCAAGTGGTGACCGTACTGCAACATGGAGCTGGAAGCTCTATTAGAAGCATTGCCTGCCATAAAATCGGCCGGAGCCGACTTTGTGGCAATTTCACCCCAGCAAGCCGAATTTAATCGTGAATTTATTGAACAAAAAAAGTTTACTTTCGACCTGTTGAGCGACCCGGGAAATTTAACCGCCAAAACATACGGCCTTGTCTATACGCTGCCTGAAGACTTGCGCAAAATTTATCTGCAGTTCGGCATCGATGTCCCTAAACATAACGGTGATGATTCATGGACATTGCCTTTGCCGGCCAGATATATTATTGACCGCGAAGGGATCGTCCGGTATGCAGAAGTCAATGTGGACTATACGGTGCGGCCTGAACCGGAGAGCACAATCGCGGCCCTGAAAGAATTGTAATCGTGATGTAGGGAAGAATCGATGAAGATATATACGGGCACCGGTGATCGGGGTAAAACCAGTCTTTTTAGCGGACAACGGGTCTCCAAATCAAATGAGCGTATTGAAGCCTACGGAGACATGGATGAATTAAACTCGATCATCGGCGCCCTGATCGCATGTTTTGGGCCGGAGCATTCAGAACCGATCGGAGAATTGCAGCAAATCCAGTCGGATCTCTTTGCCATCAGCGCGCTTTTAGCCACCACACCGGACTCACCCGCCATGGATACGATTGCCGGCATTGGTCAACAGCACATCCAATTTCTGGAAGAATCCATCGATCGAATGGAAGAAGCACTGCCTGAACTTAAAGGGTTTATTCTGCCCGGTGGCCACCCGACAGCAGCATGGGCTCATATGGCCCGTACGGTTTGCCGGCGAACGGAACGGCGAATTGTCTGTTTTCTGGACGTATCGTTTAAAATGCAGGCGCCCGATTTATATCAACGAGCACTGATTTACATCAATCGGCTGTCCGACTATCTTTTCGTTGTCGCCCGCTATTGCAATCATTTATTTGATGCCCCTGAAAAACTCTGGCAAAAATAAGGTAATAATTGTCCGTGGAAACCGAGACCGAAAATTACGCATCTGAGCTGATAGAACGCCAATGGCTGTCAAATAAATCCTTTGAGATAACACTGACAAAACCCAAATCATTTAAATACAGACCCGGTCAATGTATTCGTCTCATCCACGACGCGGTTGAAAGAGATTATTCTCTGGTTACTGCACCGACCGATCCGAACCTTGCACTGTGTATTCGAAACATTGAAGGCGGAATTTTATCCCCCGGATTGAGCCAAGCCCCTGTCGGTTCCCGCTTTAGCTTCAACGGTCCCCATGGTTACTTTACCTTCAGGCCTTCTACCCGGCCGGCTGTCTTCGTGGCCACCGGCACCGGATTGGCGCCCTTTGTTTCAATGGCACGTTCCGGTGTCACCGGGTTTACGCTGCTTCACGGTGTCAGCTCATCGGCAGATATGTATTACGCATCTGCATTCCAATCTACTGCCAAGAACTATGTCCCCTGTCTTTCAGAGACCGGCAAATCATCAGACGAGTTTTTTCAAGGCCGAGTAACCGATTATTTACAAAAGAATTTGACTCCGGGACTTTACGATTTTTACCTGTGCGGTCGCCGGGAGATGATCCGGGACGTGACATTTTTAGTGGATGAGCGATTTCCGGGCTCTTTTATATTTACGGAAATATTTTAT
>CALZJV010000409.1 GCA_945787595.1 uncultured Desulfobacterales bacterium
CAGCCGATACTGCGGGCGACTTCGGCAAGGGATTGGTAACATGGCCAGTGAACGATGACATGATCCTTTGCCTTAAGCACTGCATGCATAAAAAGAAAAATCGCTTCCTCAGCGCCGGTGTGCACCAGCACCTGATCCGGCTGGATGTCGCGGTATAATCTGCAGATTTCCCTGCGCAGGGATGGATTGCCCATGGATTCCGTGTAGCCGAGCCAGTGTTGATGAAAGTGGTCGGCGGCGTCCGGCTCAAGGTCAAGCAAATCCTGAATCGTGAGAGACTCACAGTCCGAACAGCACAGCACATAATCTACATTGAATTCATGTTTGGCAAAATAGCGTTCAAGTTTAAAGGGGGGCATTTGCATAGGTGTCGATCTCCGGTCACAAATTAAAGTTTTCAAATGTCGGGTTTCAGGTGTCAGGAAGGCGAGTCGCTAAATTCCAAATCCTCATAGGGAACTTCTGTTTCTTTCTCGATTAAACCGGCCTTTTTTGGCCGGCGATTGGGCTGAACGCTGAAACCTGACACCTTAACGTTCCAGACAACTTGTTGTCAGAAAAATGCCTCTAAGGGCCTAATCAAGCATCCCTTTGATCACTCTCTCATACTCCGGAAAATACCGGCCAATAACCGGAAGATCAAAGCTGCGAAGAATGCTAGTATTACTTTCACGGTCGAGAAGAAATCTAAATGACTTTTCTACCAGAACATCAGGGGGCACACGTTTACCGGTCAGCTTCTCATAATAGGAGTGTGTCACCGTGACCTTATGAGTTGTCGTGGTAGTCCCTTCAACAATAACTTCAAACGTAGTGCTATCGATCGGTTTGACGGTAACCATTGCTTTCTCCTTAGTGCTGAGTTTAATGCATTATCGATTTGTCCGGTCGATTCGGAAAATCACCGGTGTCTCTCCAGTCCGGATCTAGATTCCGGCCTAAACCCCAATGTTGCAACATCAGGGCAGACTACTTAGGATTCCCGCCTCGATAAAACCGGATTTTAACATTTTCCACGGTCGCCAGACCCTCTGAAATCGCATCGTCGATTAAGGGCAGAAACCGGGCAATTTTTTCATGAGTGTCAACTATCTCGATGACAATAGGAAGATCAGACGAGAGTCTGAGAATCTTGGCGGTATGAACACGACTGTGAGCTCCAAACCCCTCCAATCCACGCAAAACCGTAGCTCCGGCCAATCCTGTTGCTCTTGCCTTCCTGACAATCCATTCATATAAAGGCTGTTTTTCATACTTGTCATTTTCTCCAATCAGGATTCGAAGCAGTTGACCTTCTTCCGGTAACATCATGGCGCACCTCAAAAATATCGGGTTACGTTATAGCCGAGCCAAACGGCTGACAAACCAACGATGACCTGTATTAATACATTGGCAAGGGCCGGCACAAACTCACCGGCCCGCATGGAAGCAATCGTCTCATAACCAAATGTCGAAAATGTCGTAAATCCGCCCAGCAAACCGATTAGAAGAAAAATCCTCATCTCCGGGTTTAGCAACTGACGCAGCTCGGTGAGACCATTGAGAAATCCAATCACAAAGCACCCCAAAATGTTAACAACTGCCGTACCAATGGGAAAATAGCTGTTTGGAAAAACTTGATAAACCGCTCCGGCAACCACATACCGGCCGATTGAGCCCAGAAAGCCGCCCACTCCCACATACACTAAATTCAGCATCTCAGTTCTCATGATTCCCCTGATCTGTTCAGGATCGATCTGTTCAGGATCGAATTGCGATGGCGACTCCGGCGGCCACCATCACGCCGCCGGCCGCACGATTGAGTCGCCTGACAGCATGTTGATTGGTAAACATTCTGCGGGCTCGGCTGGCTAAAAAAGCATAGGTCCCAAGAACACACCCCAAAACAATGGTAATAATCGTAACGACGATTACCAGATCTATCAGGGTTAGCGCAGACAAATCAAGAAATGTCGGGAGGAAGCCACAATAAAACAGAATCACCTTTGGATTGGACAGCGTGATAACAAGGCCGGACGCAAAGTTACCCCACTGTGAGTGAGTATTCAAGTTTTGGTTTGCGGTGACAGGCTCCGGCTTCTTAAGCCAAATTCTGACACCCAGCCAGATTAAATAAGCACCGCCGCATATTTTCACAATAAAAAATAAATTTCCCAGAGCCTGGGCCACCATCGAGAGGCCGAAGGCTGCAAATAGCAAAAAAATAACATCGCCCAGGATGATGCCACAAATCACGGCCAGCGACGGTCGCAACCCTGATGCGAGCGCCCTGGCGATCGTGGCAAAAACCCCGGGACCCGGACTCGCTGCCAGAACGAGCATGGCCACTGAAAAACCAATGGCTGAATAAATGGTCAAAATCTTCTCCTTATTCATTAAATATAAAGAAATCCACCACTAGAGCTCTCATTTTAAGACTTTAACTCACTGGCGCCACTATAGTAAGCAATCCTTTTAAATTCGACTAAAATATCAAGCTTTGGTGATTTAGCCAGCAGCTGCCGCTCGTCTTTACTCCAGCACATGGATGTTCTTTTTGGCACACATGTCCTTTAATATTTTTGGCCAGACGGTGACACTAACTTCCCCGAGATGAGCCTTCTTGAGCAACTGCATATAGGTGCGGGACTGACCGATGCCACCTCCGACACTCAAAGGTATATCATTGTGAATGATGGCCTGGTGGTAAGGGAAGTCCAGAAAATCGAGCTGGTCGGAAATTTTAAGCTGTTTTCTCAGTGAGTCGGCGTTCACGCGGATACCCATGGAAGTCAGCTCGTGGCGGCGGCGGGTCACCGGATTCCAGACAAGAATATCGCCGTTGAGGCCATGTACCGGTTGGCCTTCAGCGGAGGTTGTCTCCGTGACCCAATCATCGTAGTCCGCCGCCCTCATTTCGTGTGGGTATCCGTCCTTGAGAGGCCAGCCGATCCCATAAATGAAGATCGCCGGATATTTCTGCAGAACTGCTGTTTCGCGTTGCTTGCGCGGCAGGTCAGGGTACATGTCCAGAATATCTTCGGCATGCAGAAATGTCAGTTTTTCTGGCAGTTCGGCATATTTTTTCGTTTTAAGTTGTGGAAAGCGTTCCTGCACATGGATCTCGGCACCTTTGAGAACCTTCCAGATCTTTTCTACCACCTCGGTTAAAAACTTCAGATTGCGCTGATCTTCTGTAATCGCCAGCTCCCAGTCCCACTGGTCCACATAGGCGCTGTGATCGTGGTCGAGAAAGTAATCCTTCCGCACAGCGTGCATGTCGGTACAAAGGCCTTCCCCAATCTGCATACCGAATTGCTTCAGGGCCATGCGCTTCCACTTGGTGGCTGCTTGTACGACCTGAGCATCGACCGGGTTTTTATCGTAATCGTTGGAGATATGAAACTGGATAGGGGTGCGTGATCCATCCCGGTCCAAAAGATCATTGACGCCGCTTTCAGCATCCACGATCAAGGGAACCGAAACCATCATCAAATTGAGTTCCTTGCACAGATTTGCTTCTATAAAGTTTTTGATGTCATAAATGGCACGTTGGGTGTCTTTGGGAGTCAAAATCGAGCTGTAATCCCGCGGCAGGATTGTTTCCAGTTCCGCATAGTTGCCAATGCCGGGCCCGGCCAGATCTGCTGTTTTGTCTGTCATGGTTTTACCTCCTTAAAGTTGCGTATCTTTTTTAGAAACGATTTAAAAGCCGCATCGAAAGCCTGTTAGCTGCGTTGCTCCGCCAAGAAAAAGCGACAAAATTATCAGCTCGTAAGCATGTCAACCGCTTTGGATACTTCCCCCGCAAAATCGAATCCCGCCAGCATTGGAAATCGGTTCCCGCTAAACCGCCGAAAACGTCCTTTGCGAATGAAAGTGTCCTTGGGATTTACCGCCGCTGCATGCACCTGTACAAGCACTTCATCTGCCTGCAGTTGCGGTTTGGGCATATCGGAGATCTCCAGGACCTCTGCTGTGCCATAGGAGGTTAAGATAGCGGCTTTCATCAATTATCCTTGTTTTTGTTTCACCAAATGTTCGGCAATTTTATTTCTCAATTCCTCTGGTAAACGATCTCACCACCTACAATGGTGGTTTCGACCTTTACTTCCTTAATCTCATCCTCGGGAATGGTTAATATATCACGATCCAGGACTACCAAATCCGCCAGTTTGCCCGGCTCTATAGACCCTTTAACGGTTTCTTCGAATGAGGCATATGCCCCGTTGGTGGTATACAGCCGCAGCGCATCCCTTACTGATGTGCCCTGCTGCGGTCCGATCACTTCACCGGTGTATCCTTTACGGGTGACGACACCGTAAATCTGCTGAGCAATGTTTCCGGAAGTGACGAACCAGTCCGAATTTCCAACCGATAAAATACCTTATTAAGTAATTCCTCGATGCTTTTGGTGGTCCCTATGCTAAGGATTCTTCCGCCCGCCACTGCTATGGCTTCGGCAGTGTCATCTCTGTTACTGAGCGTAGATACATTGCCATTGACCAAAGCGAAATCAATTTTCATAATCCTTTCCCTATCTAAAAACTTAGGATCTGGTCTCCAGCCCGCAGAGCAAGAAGCTGTATCCCTTTTTGATTGTTACTTGTCCAATGCCTCAAACCGATTCAGTTCAACATTCTTTTTAGAATGCAGTGGATCAAAGACTCTACCATTCATAGCGATGTATATGCCATGAGGCAGAAGTTGGACTGCTATGATTGCACACCCGATATTAAAAATCGCATCACTGTCCCTGAATTCCGCCGGGTACATTGAACCGGTCAAGACCACTGTCTTATTTGCAATATCACCCAGTGCCTTTCCGGTCTCAATCATGGTGTCCGTGCCGTGCGTAATCACGATTCGGTCCAAGGGCTCGGACTTCACTTGTCCACAAATCAAATTGCGGTCTTCATCTGTCAGTTCAAGGCTGTCTTTACGTAATATAGGCTCCACTTCATATTGGACGACCAAATTGGCTCGCTCAAGAACTCCGTCAGCTTGAGGGTCGCCTACCTGATATTTACTTTTCTGATCGAAGTAAATTTTGTCAATTGTACCGCCTGTCGTAAATATTTTAATCTTCATCAGTTTTAATTATGCCTCCAATATCCTTTTTTTAGGGAAAAATTTCACACCGGCAATACTCTCAAAACCTGAATCCTGGGTCCAAATGGCGGCATCGAATGCTATTGCTGTAACAAGAATAATACTGTCTGCCAATGGAATGCCTAACAGGATCGATATAGATTTGTCAATTTCTAAACAATAAAATTGATTTTTGTTTCCTTTTCAGGGATAAAACAATCATGACCAGTGAAAACAATGACAGAATCATCACCACAACCTGTTCCTATGACTGTGGTGGCCGGTGCCTGTTAAAGGTGCATGTGTCGAATGGCAGAATTACTCGAATCGGAACAGACACACAGCCGGGGCCGGGTTTGAAAGCCTGTGTGCGAGGATTGTCCCAAAAGGACGTCGTATATTCGCCCGAACGCCTGACGAAACCTTTAAAACGAGTTGGCGAACGGGGCAGCGGGCAATTTAAACCCATCTCCTGGGAAGAAGCTCTGGATAAGATCACCGCCGAACTCAAGCGGGTCAAAAACACCTACGGACCCCATTCCATATTTCTGATCGATTATTCCGGCAACCAAGCCGCCTTGCACGGTAACGGCCTGGCGGCGCAACGGTTTTTCAACTTGTATGGCGGATGCAGCGTCATCGGCGGCAACACCCCCATGCCAAAACCAGGGTTAATTCCCAGTTTGATAACATCCCCCGATTAAAAGATAAGGGTGACGATACTCTCTGGATAAACACCGACGACGCCCG
>CALZJV010000410.1 GCA_945787595.1 uncultured Desulfobacterales bacterium
GGGGTACTTTTTTTAAATGGGGCGGGGTACTGGCGAGATAGGCGGGGTTTAAGCGGGATATTGGCGGGGTATCTCAATTATTGGGGACATAACTTGCCAGTATCTAGAATTCGTTATTATTTCAGATAGCAAAATGATATCATCAGGGTTTCCAGATTTATTATCCGGTTTGGAATTCATATTCAAACCTTTTTTTCCTTAAAAATTTCGAAAACATCCGAACTGGGAAATTTTTTCGGAAGTTGTAGATTGCACTTTCTAATCCACCAGAAAATTGAACCGTGATATTTTAGGTTTGTGGGACAAATTCACAATCCCGGCGGACTATAGATTGCGCAATTGGTAATCTACATTTTGACCTGAGTGTGTAAATCGTGCCTAAATCAAATCCGGCCAATAGGCTGATTCTATTGTGTATTTGTTCAGCTAAACTACAATCGGAACACCTATTTTCACAATAAATCCTAATATTTCCTAAGAGCTTTGAATTTAGGGCACAGTTTAAAGCTGGATTTTAAACTTCTTGGATAGCATACTTCTTGCCCACTATCGATTTTTAAATTTAACAAAATTGTCAGGATTCCACCATCTTAAGTCAAGCAGTGTATTCGGTCTTTCCAACCTGAAATTGTTTGACATGTTCGGGCGCATCGGATTAGAGTGTGTGCTGTCAAATGGATCTATTCTTTTTTCAATCACGGTGGCAGCAAAGGCATCGGGTTCGGCATTGCCAAAGCCCTTGCCGAAGCCGGATCGGACATCGTTTTGGTAGCCCGGGACAAAACAAACCTGGACAGGGCCCGAGAAGAGCTCACCAGGACCGGTCGGGACATCCGGACCTGGTCTTTTGACATGAGCAATGTTGCAGGAATTGATGACATGTTTGCCGGTGTCATCAAAGAAACCGGCGGCCTTGACATACTGGTCAATAATGCCGGCGCCACCCGTCGCGGACCCGCCGAAACGATGACTTTCGAGGATTTGGATTTTATCCTCAATTTAAACGTGAAGGCCGTATTTACACTTTGCCGTGCGTTTGCCCGACACCGTATCGACAACGACAAGATGGGCAAGATCATCAATGTGGCCTCCGTGATGAGTGAAACCGTTCGAGAGGACAATGCCCCGTATGCAGCCTCCAAGGGCGCTATTCGACAGATGACCAAAGCCCTGGCGGTGGACTGGGCAAAATATCAAATTAATGTCAATGCCATCGGCCCCGGTTTTATTCAGACGGATTTAACCCGACCGCTGTGGCAAGATGAATCATTCGACAAATGGTTGAAATGGAAAACACCTCAAGCCAGGTGGGGCAAACCGGAGGATTTAGGCAGTGCCGCGGTATATCTGGCCTCAGCGGCTTCCGATTTTGTCACCGGTCACATCTTGTATGTGGACGGCGGACTTCTGAGCACCTTCGGGCCTAGCTCTTGGTAAGAGCCTGGCAGATCCGATTGGGTTTTCAATAATTGACTCAACTATTGCTGAGTGGTTGAAATAAAAATAGATTTCACACGGGAGAGACAACGATGCAAATCACCACGCTTTTGGGCAGTGCCAAAAGGAAAGGAAATACCGCTACCGTATTGGGATGGGTAAAGCAGGAGCTTGAATCACTGGGCCACAATGTGGAAGGGGTCTACCTCAATAACAAGTCTATCGGCGGCTGTCTGGGGTGTGCCAAGTGTCGGGAGAATCCCGCTGAGATCGCCTGTGTCCAAAAAGACGACGCCATCGATATCATGGAAAGAATGATCGTATCAGACGCTGTTCTGTTCGCCTCGCCCATCTATTTCTGGGGATTTTCAGCGCAACTCAAGGCTTTGATTGACCGGGGCTACAGTCTGGTTACCAACTATCACAAACCGGGGCATACCTCACTCATGGAAGGAAAGCGCCTCGGCCTGCTGGTCACCGGGGCCGACGCCTATGAGGATAATGCCGAAGGCATGTTCGCCGCCTTCGATCGGATCGTAGACTTTTTATTAGCCGCCAAAGCCGCAGAAATGTACGTGGGTGAATGCAACGTACCAGCCGATATTTCTGAAGAGATCAGAACAAGGGCCGCGGACCTGGCCCGATCCCTGGTAAGTTGATTTGAAATTCAGATCGGTAGAATGATACAGATTGAAACGTATGATCATGTTTCATTTGCCGACCACAGACACTTGAAGATCTTTCAGCCCGGCGCGCTATACTCAATCACAATGGCGCCGATCTTTTTGGATTGATCGACAGCTGAGCGGATGGTTTCGCTTGGTTGTTCTGTGATTGCAGTTATGATTTCCGCTTTTTCTTAAATTTCGATATTCGGCTTTTTATAAATAAAATTCGATTTACGACCACTATATATTTTGATAGTAAAATGAAGTGTTGATTTTGATTTGGAAGGTTAACCAGGTTGGTATGAAAGGAGAAAACTATGGCCGCAAAACACGTTTCTGTTAAGATTCAGCCGAAAAAAGGATCGGAAGCAGCATTTTTTGCAGAGCAGGATCAAAAAAAACTTAGAAAGCTCAGAAAAAAGGCAGCGGATGAAGCCACCAAAAAATATCGCGAAGAACATGAGTACCATTGTTTTCGGTGTGGTACCCAAAGCTTGGCTGAAATCGACGAAGGCAAGGTCAAAATCGACATATGTGTCAATGAAAATTGCGGCGCGCTTCATCTGGATCCAGGGGAGCTCAAAGAAATTATCAAAGATCAGAAGGCACTCTCAGCTGCGAAAAATGCTTTCTTATCGGTGTTTAAAAAATAGATTGTCTAAGGAATTGCAGAATGGAACTGACCCTTTATCAAGTAGATGCGTTTACGGACATCGTTTTTAAAGGCAATCCAGCTGCGGTATGCCCTCTGGATGATTGGCTTATGGATGCGGATCTACAAGCCATCGCAGAAGAAAACAATCTATCGGAAACCGCTTTTTATGTGCCGGCAGAAGCCGGTTTCCATTTGCGCTGGTTTACACCCAAAGCTGAAGTAGATCTATGCGGCCACGCCACCCTGGCGACCGCCTTTGTTATTTTCAATTTTTCAGATTATGCCGGTGATACGGTTAAATTCGAGACCAGAAGCGGCGAATTGGTGGTCAGCAAAAACAATGAATTGCTGGTGATGGATTTCCCTTCTCAACCCGGCAAGCCCTGTGCAACTCCCCCGCTGCTGGTCGAAGGTTTAGGGAAAACCCCTACTGAGGTGTTATCCTCGGAAGATTATATGGCTGTCCTTGAAAATGAAGACGATGTTGCTGCCTTGAAGCCGAATTTTAATACCTTAAGCAAACTCGATTTGCGAGGCGTCATGGTAACCGCTAAAGGAAAAGATGTGGATTTTGTAAGCCGCTTCTTTGCGCCCCGCTATGGTATCAACGAAGATCCGGTAACCGGATCCGCCCATTGTGCGCTCACGCCCTACTGGGCAGGGAAGCTTAATAAAACAAAGCTCAGCGCCCGGCAGGTTTCCAAACGCACCGGGCATATTGAGTGTGAATTAAAAGGCAGTCGTGTATTGCTGTCGGGTAAAGCTGTTAAATATATGGAAGGGAAGATAAAGCTTTAGCAAGCGTTCACAGGTTCAGAAGTTCAGGGTTCAACGTTCAGGGTTAAGGACAAAGAAGGCATTAAAGATCCGAAGTCCTTTTTTCAAATGGCTCTTATTGCTTTCCGTCTTTCCTGTCCGCAGGGATTTTTAGCGGATCAACGGAAAGCAATAAAAAATTTACCCTCAGCGTCCTTTGCGTCTTGCGGTGAACTATTCTCAATTTCAGAATTCAAATTTTTTGGCGCGAAATGCTTCCAGGTAATTCCCGCAATACTCATCTTGGCCGGCAAGCGCCTCGGCGGCAAGGATATTGGCCATCATTTTTTGATCGAGGGGGTTTACGATGGCACCATCCAGTCCTTTGGCAATTGCCATGACCATAAAGGTCTGATTTAAAAATTTTCTTTCCGGTAATCCAAAAGAAATGTTCGACAACCCACACATGGTATGAATACCCTTGAAGGTCGTCATGATTTTTTCAATGGTTTTTAAGAACTCCGTGCCATAATTACTGTTCGTGGCAACCGGCTGCACCAGGGGGTCCACATAGATATTTTCAACGGATACATTTTTCTGCAATAGTCGATTGATCAATTTGTCGGCAATTGCCATGCGGTCATCTGCGGTTTCCGGCATCCCGGCATCACTCATACACAATGCCACAACTTTAAAATCCGTGCCGGCCACGATGGGGAGCAACGCTTCATAGCGTTCTTTTTCCAGAGAGATCGAATTGATCATGGGGGTCCCCTTGTGCACTGCCAGGGCTGCTTCGATGGCCCGCGGATCCGGACTGTCAATGCTGCAGGGTTTATCGACAGCCGTCTGAACGGTTTCGACCAGCCATTTCAGGTAATCGGCCTCTTTGCCGACAAATACGCCCGCATTCACATCGATGTAATCGGCGCCGTTCTCCGCCTGGTCCAGGGCCAGCTTCTTAACTGCATCGGCATCATTATTCTCGATGGCGGCTCCCACACTCTTTCTGCTGGCGTTAATCAGTTCTCCTACGATGATCATAATTGCCTCCGTTAATTGGACTCCGTTTAGATTCAAATTCTTGATTTTTAAAAATACAATCTATCTATCATCTCCTATCAATTTTTCATAGAGTCTTTGTTGACGTCTAATAGTTTGGCGGTAAATCGCATGTCGCTCCCCATCCGGAAAACAGGTCCGTTCAATAAAAAGCGGGATATCTTTTAAATCTTTTATTAACCCTAAGGCTTCGAAGGCCAGCAAAGCCGCCCCGCGCGCCGAGCCTTCCCGGATGCCGCTTTCGACAGATGCCCGATCCAGCATATCGGTGATGATTTGCAACCAGGCAGGGGAATTGTGAATGGCACCGCCGCCTGCCACAATTTGAAGATCATCCGGCAAAAGCTTGGCTAACTTTTTAAACACCAGGGCAATCCGGCAGGCCACCGCTTCCATCCCGGCCTGCAGGATTTCAGGCGCTGTGGTTGCCTGGGAAAGGCCATGAATGGTCGCTCTGGCATGTCCTTTCCAGCCGGGGCTGCGTTCACCTGCTAAAAACGGCAGCACCGTCAGCCCATGTCCATCCGGCACAAGTGAATTTAGGACTGCCTCAAATTGCGACGAATCTGTCAGCTGGAAAGTGTTTTTCATCCAGGCAAAAAGACTGCCGCCTTCGCTCAAGGCGCCACCCGGTAAAGATCTTCGCCCATCGATGCGGTAACACCACAAACCCTTGGGCACATGGCGGATGGGCTCCTCAACGACTGCCCGGATGGCAGTGGTCGAACCCATGGTCAGCGCCACCCGGGAGGGTGAAATGCAGCCACTTCCAATATTGGCAGCCGCACCGTCGCCGATTGCAGGCAGCCACGGTAAGTCCTTCAAGGCCGGCCAGCGGGAAGCGAAATTGCGGCGAAGCCCTTGTTTTGGGGAGTTAATATCCACCAGGGGTGAAAGCCGTGCGATATCAACCGATAGTTTGTCGAGCAATGGCTCGTCCCAGATAAGCTGGTGCCGATCCAGAAGGCCGCTCCAGGATGCTACCGAATAACTGACGGTGGCTTGACCGAATAACACCAGCTCGATATATTCGCCGATGGACAGCCACCGATCGATCTGGTGGAATAGATCAGGGCGGCGGTTTGCCAGCCAGCGAAAACGGGCCGGCAAATAGCTGGAGTGCAGGTGGCAGCCGGTGCGGTCATGGACTTCGCTCTCGTCGAGTTCGATGCGCAGCCGGGCGGCCTCATCTTCAGCACGGGTGTCGGCATAGGTAAAAACCGGCGTCAGCGGCCGTGCATTTCGATCAACGCCCATGATGTTGCCGACGAAGGTACAGACAGCAACCCCGGCAATCTTGGGCAACAACGGGCCGCCCTTCGCAAGCACGGCGTCGATGCCCCGCCAGACAATGTTCAGCAATTCATCCGGCATTGCTTGCGAAGCCCCATCCCGTGATGTTCGTAGCACAACCTCTCCACGATATTGATTGCCTTCAACCGCCCGCCCCCTTGTGTCAAAGAACAGAATTTTCACGGCAGAGGTGCCGATATCAATGGATAAGATTAAGGGGCCTTCAACCAAATGGGCCGGTATAACGGATGCTTTCGATTCCATTTGCGAGTTACGGGTTACGGATTACGGGTTACGAGTTGTGGATATATCTGGTTGATTAGTTGACAGGATTGAATAAGTTGATTGAGTAAAGAACATACCTCATATGAAACTATATTTAATTAGACAGGATTTACAGGATTTTTTTTGTTAAGTATGGTTATATCCTGTCCATCCAGTTGATCCTGTCAGAAAAATAAAATTGCATTTCGTTTACAAATAAATTCCAAATACTAATATCCAAATATCAAAAAAGATCAAAACCCAATTGTTTGGGATTTTGAATTTAGGTCATTGTGATTTATTTGATATTTGTGATTTGTGATTTGTTAATTGCTTATATTAAACTTCATCAGTTTCTTTTTCGATTAGACTGGCCGCTTTTCAGGCCAGCGGCAGGGCTGACATCTGTCTTCCAATCTTTCCGCCTTCAACCTTCTGTCCTCTGCCATCTGTCCTCTGCCATCTATCCTCTGTGTTCTGTCATCTGTGTTCTGCTCCATGCACTATGCTCTCTGCTTTATCATTCCGCCCTCCCCTTCCGACTTCCGCCCCATAAATTCCGACTTCATTCTAGATAGGCTCCTTTAATGGCCGAAACCGCCTGGCTGGCATACCGCTTAAGAATCCCGCGCGGATGCCTAAGGGGGGGCGCCTTCCATTGCTTTTTACGCTCAGCCAGCAGGGATTGAATCTCATCCGAATCCATGCGCCGGTCTGCATGCCCCACGATATTGAGATTTCTTGCGGGAATATCAATGGCCAAAAGATCGTCATCTTCCACCAGGGCGATGGGTCCTCCCGCAACGGCTTCGGGTGAAACATGCCCGATACAGGGTCCGCGGGTGGCACCGGAAAAGCGGCCGTCCGTTATAATGGCAGTATGCTGCAATTTTGGATTTGTCACCAAAGCTTCGGTCGTTGCCAGTATTTCAGGCATGCCGCTGCCCCGCGGCCCTTCATAGCGCAAGACAAGGACTGAGCCGGGATCGATGTTTCCGTTCATAACGGCCTCCAGCGCCGCTTCCTCACGGTCAAACACCCTGGCGGGGCCTTCGTGGGTCAACATATCAGACCCCACAGCAGAGAACTTTACCACCGCACCCTCGGGGGCAATGTTGCCTTTTAACACAGCGATAGACCCGAAGCCTTTGTTGTTGTCCACCCGACGGATGACTTCTTCTCTCTTTAAACGGTAATTTGCCAGATACCCCTCTCCGCGCTGAAAAAAGCCTTCCGTTTTCAGCCGGTCGAGATTTTCACCAAGGGTTTCCCCGGTAACGGTCATCACATTCAAAGCGAGGATATTTGCAAGTTCAATCTGCACCCGTGGAACACCGCCGGCATACCACACCATTTCACTCACATGTTTTCCCGAAGGTTGAACATCCACCAGATAAGGGGTTTCCCGGTTGATCCGATCAAACAGTTGGGCATCGATTTCAATTCCCAACTCATGGGCTATGGCCGGCAGATGAAGCAGGGCATTGGTTGAACCGGACAGGGCGGCATGGACCTTGATGGCGTTTTCAAAGGCCTCTTTCGTGAGGATGTCCGAAGGCCTTAAACCCTTTTGAGAAAGTTGCATGATTTGCCGCCCGGCCCGGCGTGCCAGACGACGAATTTCGAAAAGACTTGCCGGTGCCAGGGCGCTTCCGGGCAAGGCCATCCCCAATGCTTCCGCCATGCACTGCATGGTGCTGGCGGTTCCCATAAATTGACAGGCGCCCGCCCCCGGACAACCGGAGAGTTTATAATTTCGAATCTCAGAGCCGACATCTTGACCCTGTCTCATCCTGGTTGCCAACTCACCTACGAGAAGACTGTGGGACATTTCGGGTCCAGCACGATTGCTGCCGCCGGGGATGTGAATCGCGGGGATGTTCAGCCTGGCAGCCGCCATAAGATGAGCGGGAACCGATTTGTCGCAGGACGAAATAACCACCAATCCATCCCAGGGAATCACCCTGCCGTGCACCTCCACTAGATCACAGAGAACTTCCCGGGACGGCAGGATGAAGTTCATGCCGTCGTGGGACATCGCCCATCCGTCACAAATGTCGGTGCCATGGAAATTGGCCGGTTTGCCGCCGTTTTGGTATACGCCGGTGGAGACCTCCGCGGCCAGAGCGTCCAGGTGAAAACTGCCGGGATGGCTGCTGCCGAAGACATCTTCCACCAGAATCTGCGGATTCTTTAGATCCGCCTCATCCCAGCCGGTCCCGCAGCAAAGCGTGTCAAACTGCACCCAATTGTCTCGTATTTGTTTACTTTTTTGTGTTTTAACTGTCATAAGGTGACTCCTAACCAATCCCATCCTCACTGAATGAAATGGTTTGAAAAATCCCACAGGTGGGTTAAGCAAATTAATCCTTCACCGCAGAGACGCGGAACACGCGGAGAGATATTTATTTTTACCTTTCCATTGAGAGGCTGGAAGGCTAAAATTCTTAGCCCTACTGGAAATAATAATTTACGACTTAGGGACATTTATTAACGTATTTTGTTATTTTTTGTTTGACTTGGCTGCCAAGTGTTTTTCCTTTTCCGTCCTCTCAACGGCAAAGGAAAGATCCAGTTACTCTGCGTTCTCTGCGCCTCGAGCGAAGCGGGTGGTGAA
>CALZJV010000411.1 GCA_945787595.1 uncultured Desulfobacterales bacterium
GCGCGGGCCATTGATAATTAAATTCGCCTTATTGAATAAATACCGGTCTCAATCTGATTTTCCTTAAAACCACTTTTTTGCTATTAAAAAGTTGGTTCTAAGACCCCTTACAACCCCTCGTTTAACATCTATTTCATTAATTTTCAATCAGTTAATTTGGTCCGACAGTAAACATTCGTAAATAGGATAATTAAGCTGCATTATCTACCAACGGCATTGGTCAAATTCCACCTTTGGATGTTCAAGTTTTGGCCTATCTGTGCGGCAGCAATACCTACCTCCATCATAGAATAGTGAGAATATTCTGCTTTACCATATATTAAGATAATAACGTTTGATCTCTCGATTCGTTTAAAAAAGGGTAGACTTAATATATCGCTAGAGAGTGACTCTATTGATCCAGCATCTGCCGTTTGGTTGACCACGATTCCTCCTCCAGAGCTCCAATCATCAATAGTTTCCCGTAATGTGTCTGCAATTTTTTTTAATTCGTGTGGATGGCTGATAAAAATTTGTACGATTTTATCTGCATAAATTTCATGGTTTTTTAAATCTTTCTTTTTATGATTAATTGAAGAATAGCCTTTTTTTGGCGGCTTTGGTTTTGTCTTTATGACTGGTTTGTTAATCGTTTTTGTAAGCGGCGTTTGAGAGCTTTGTTCTTTACCAAATTTATTTAAAAGCTGCTTAACTCCGGAATCATAATCGCCAGTAAAGTCAGCGTAATGTCTCCTTGTTATTAAAATAGGAATTTCGCATTCTTTTAGAAGTATTGGAATTATTTCTTTGTTTTTATTAAGCATAAAAGCTAATTCGTTCATGACATTATCTGAATCTGCAGCAGCAGGTGAAAGCACAACTACGAGACTATCCGAATTTTCCAATCCTTGTTTGATGGAAAGGTCCCAATTAGCTCCTATAGAAATATCCAATTGATCGATCCATATATCTATGCCAGCTGATCTCAAAGATGTTGCCAACTTGAGAGCGAATTCTTTATCTGAATGAGCATAACTAATAAAAACCTTTTGATCCTCAGTAGACATAATTGCCTCCAATATAGACAAATCGATCCTCACCTTGTTCTAATTTATTAGAGTGAATTATTTATTGCTATAGAAATGGTTGAATTTTTCCGCTGACTCATTGATTTTATTCATTCCTAGATTTCTTGTCATGAACATATAATCAACGAAATGTAACAAGAGAATAAAACCTATTACTATTAAATTGAAATCCATGAAGGATTTAACTTTTTAAGATATACTTTAATCGTCTAGAAAGGCTCTCTTTTAACTTGTGCATCCCTCGCTTACTTTTAGTATATTTCATGACTGGCATATGTCTCCAGTCGAAAGGTAATTTTTCAGGCTGATCTTGTGTTAACAAGATAATTGGTTTTCCAATAGCTCTACCGTGAGCTGCTTCAGTAGCGACATTTGGATTCGCTGACCTGTTCTCACCTATTCCAGTTAAGTCTGCTATAATAACGCATGCAGCATCAATTTCCTGAACAGTTTGCTTCCAAATACCATCGGTGAAAATAATTTTATCCATACGGCTTGCCCTAAGCTTCGAAGCTTCGCATGCTTTTTCAATTGCCTCAAAAGTGATATCAAAATCTTCTATGAAAGGAATTGCTATAAATGCTGATCCTTTTATTGGCCCCTTTGGAGCTAAACCTCTGTATCGAAAATCTTCCAAGTTTTGCAGCATATCCCTCGCCTTCTGATATCTTTCTTCCGGATTTACGGATACAAGGCTTGATATTATTTTATTGATCTCCTCCGGAACATCTTTACGATAATTTTTTAGCGAGGCTACCGGTTTCGCAAGAATCTCTAACAAGGATGAAATTGAGCTAACTTCACGGGCTCGCTGACCGGTTAGACACTCCCATGCAGTCAATCCTAAAGAAGCGAAAAAAAGGGACAGGTTCTCTATGCTTGACACAGTAAAAATCTTATGGAATACATGGGTGAAAATTAATATTAGCAGTGAGGTTAACAATGCCAAGAACACAACGATTGAAAATAAACGATGAAACGGCTGTTTATCATGTAATGTCCAGGACTGCCTTGGATGGTTTTCCATTGGGCGATATTGAAAAGGATTTCATGCTGGATCTGATTAGGAAATATTCTAAGCTGTATTTGGTTGAAATTTTAGGGCTTTGTCTTATGGGGAATCACTTCCACCTCCTGGTAAAGGTGTTTCCCGAATATAAATTTACTGATGACGACATAAAAAAACGATATGTGGGCTTTTATGGTGATGACCTGGCGTTTTCATGTGGACAATTTCCCTCTTTGCGCGAAAAGCTATCGAACCTCTCTGAATTTGTGCGTGAAATTAAAGTCGGCTTTGCCAGGTATTACAACCGGCGTCACAACAGGCGCGGTTATTTTTGGGGAGACCGGTTTAAAAGTGTCATTGTTGAAAAGGGAGAAACCCTCATCAACTGCCTGGCATATATCGATTTAAATCCCTTGCGTGCCGGCATCGTCAGCCGACCGGAAGACTACCGCTGGAATTCCCTTGGATACCATGTACAGACCAACAACAGGGATAACTTTCTTTCAACTGATTTCGGATTAAAGGAATTCAATGTCAAAAACGAAAAAGAGCGCATCAGAGGGTATCGCAGATATGTGTATGAAGCTGGGGCTGTAAACCGACCTGAAAAGGGCAAAACCAAAGTAATTGGCGACAGGATTCTTGAAAAGGAGCGTAAGCGGGAGTTTGAACTCAGCCGAAGCGATCGATTCAGATACCGCACGCGCTATTTTACAGATTCCGGAGTCATCGGCTCTAAAGAATTTGTTTCAAAGACTTATATACGGTTCAAACATCACTTTAATTCAAAAAATGAAAAAAAGCCTAAACCTATCAAGGGCTTGGAGGGGATGTATTCGTTGAAGCGACTCTCTGAAGTCGTCTGAAAAGCATTTCGGGGCAGCCGAGACGCAATCTGTTCACGCAGAACGATTCGATAAAGTGTTAAAATTATATCTTGATCCTAATTTTAATACCGAATTTAAATTCTTTGACAGAAAAGAAAAAAATGCATACTATGATGTCATATTGACTATATAATCTGCAATCACTCTATGCGTGGAGGTGTTCAATTGAAAACAATGACTATCCGGGGTTTAGAACCGATTCTGATCGACAAAATGAAAGAATTTGCAAAACAACAGAACCAAAGCCTCAATCAATTTGTTGTTGAAACTTTGATGCTGCACATGGGTATGAAAAAAGAAAAAAAATTCACAGCTGAGTATCATGACTTGGACCATCTTTTCGGAATATGGGCTGAAAAAGACTTTAAACGGATTCAGGGAAAAATTGATTCGGAACGTAAGATCGATAAGGAACTCTGGAGATGAAAAACCTCCTGATTGACACCAATATTTATACGCATGCACTTGCAGGGGATCTCGAAACAATCGATGTATTGCGACATGCCCAAAAAATCGCCATTTGTTGCATCAGCATTGGTGAATTGCTTTCCGGTTTTAAAGGAGGAAACCGGGAAAAGGAGAATAGAAAAGAGCTTGAAGAATTTTTGGATGCTCCCCGTGTGCAAATTTATGGCATCGATGAAGATACAGCAGAATTTTATGCTGATACCTTAAACAATCTACGAAAGAAGGGGCGACCAATTCCAACAAATGATATATGGATCGCCTCCGTCGCATTGC
The DNA here is from genome assembly GCA_945787595.1 of uncultured Desulfobacterales bacterium. The sequence goes on from CALZJV010000411.1 coordinate 3,705, forward strand.
AGCACGGCCTGAAATTATTTTCCAAAGATCATCACTTCAAATATGTTCCGGGTTTGGTTATCACCGTATAAGCCGGATAGATAAAATAAGAAATAACTTGTAAAAAGCGCCAGACTCCAGGGTAGGAGCGGCTCCTTCCGGGGCAACAACCACCATTCCGGCATTCTGCATATGGTTGGCAATCACCAATTGCAGAGGCCCCCTCACCCGGTCTTCCGAGTCGAACGTGCCGACTTTTTAAAAGCACCTTTGCTCCGCCGCCCGTCACGACTCCGGGCGTTTTCCAATAAAAACATTCAGGTTTGGTTACCAGATATGCCTATTGGTTTTCAACTAATAATTCAAACGACCAAGGGTAAATTGATAAAAGGGCCTGGCCTATCAAAACCATTCTTGTTCGTCCCATTATTTGGCGTGCCATTCAGGTGGTTTTGAAACCAAAACCAACCCAGAAAAAAAGGCTTACAAACTGAAATTTGTAAGCCTATAATATTTCATGGTGCGCCAGGCAGGATTTGAACCTGCGGCCTACGGATTCGTAGTCCGGCGCTCTATCCGGGCTGAGCTACTGGCGCATGGGAAATTGGGTTGAAATTCGATGCTGGATACTGGATGCTTGATGCTGGACACTGGATGAAGATTACAAAACGGCACACAGTTCGGGACGCAGGGCATAAGGTTAGTTAAAATTTATGACTGATACACACGAATATTTCATGGAACTTGCCCTTCAGGAGGCCAAAAGAGCGGGACAAATCGGTGAAGTCCCGGTAGGTGCAGTACTCGTTTCTGAAAACGACGAAATTTTGGCGGCCGCTCACAATCAAACCATCAAACTGGCCGATCCGACCGCCCATGCCGAGATTCTGGCCTTGCGCAAAGCCGCGCTTGAAATTAACAATTACAGATTGCTAAATACAACGCTGTATGTTACCGTCGAGCCGTGCATTATGTGCATGGGGGCTATTGTTCACGCCAGAATTTCACAAGTTGTTTTTGGTACAACAGACCCCAAGTGGGGGGCGGCAGGCTCATTGTATAACTATGCGGAGGATGAGCGGCTGAATCATCTTGTGGAAATCACGTCCAGTGTGTGTGCGGAAGACTGCCGCAGGTTGATGCAGGATTTTTTTCGCGCCAAACGAGAATAAATGTGTCAGCATTTCGATCTTGTAGCGGCCAAAAAGTCAATTACAACCCCTGAAAGGGATGGCATGATGGATCCACTAAAAGGGGGGCATTTTAATAATTATTTTCACCGCAAAGACGCTGAGCACGCAGAGGACCTAGTTCTTTTTTTTGCTTTCCGCTGAGAGGGTGGAAAGCAAAAATCAGCAACCTTATGGGGACTGTCAATTGCTACCGTAAACAAAAGCTTTCTATAGTTGGTTTGACTGTGCACCAATGCTGAAAGCTTTTCCATTGCCGTCCTTCCTGTCCGCCAGTATCTTTGGAGGCTCAACGACAATGGGAAAATACAATTTACTCTGCGATCTTTGCGCCTTGAGCGACCTGTCGGGTCGTCTTGTCCCGTCGTAGCTCGAAGAGCGAAGTCGGAAGCTCGAAGAGCGAAGCCTGAAGCGGGCGGTTAATTTCCAGTCACCTAATCGCTGGGCAATGCTTGGACCATCAGCATAGCTGAAGGTTTAAGGAATTAATTAAGGAGAAAACATTGTGGCTAATGTAATCATTGTCGGAACCCAGTGGGGCGACGAAGGCAAAGGCAAAATTGTTGATCTGCTGGCGGAAACCGCTGATATGGTCGTTCGATTTCAGGGCGGAAACAACGCCGGCCACACCATGGTGGTGGGTGGTGAACAATTTATCTGTCATCTGATTCCATCCGGGATTTTGCAGAACAAAACCTGCATTATCGGTAACGGTGTCGTGGTCGACCCGGCTGTATTACTCAAAGAAATAGATGCTTTGAGCGCAAGAGGCGTCGATGCGGGTCCCCAAAGGCTCAAGATCTGCGAAAAGGCCCACGTCATCATGCCATACCACCGGCAGGTCGACAATGCCCGGGAGCAGTTTAAAGGGGATAAAAAAATCGGGACCACCGGGCGTGGAATCGGTCCGGCATATGAGGACAAGGCCACCCGCCGGGGGATACGCTTCGTGGACTTGCTGGATCCGGAGGTTTTCGATGAAAAGGTGAAAACGATACTGGATGAAAAAAATTTTTATCTTAAAAATTATCTTTCCGCCGAAACCCTGGACGCGGAAGAAATCATCAAGGAATATCTAGCCTATGCCCAACGGCTGGCACCCCATGTAACCAATATTTCAGTTGTCATAAACGACGCCATGAAAACCGGACGGCAAGTCTTGTTTGAAGGCGCCCAGGGGACTCATCTGGACATCGATCACGGTACCTACCCGTTTGTCACCTCCTCAAATACCTTGGCCGGAAACGCCTGCTGCGGTGCGGGGGTCGGCCCCAAAAGAATCGATGCGGTTATCGGTATCGTCAAAGCTTACACCACCCGGGTGGGCCAGGGTCCCTTCACCGCAGAATTATTTGATGATATCGGCGACGCCATCCAAAAAAAAGGGGCCGAATTCGGTGCCACCACCGGAAGAAGGCGCCGCTGCGGATGGCTGGACACCGTCATACTTCGAAATTCAGTCCGTCTCAATGGTCTCACCGGCCTGGCCATTACCAAACTGGATGTCCTCGACGGCCTTGAGTCCCTGAAAATCTGCACGGGCTATGATTACCGGGGTGAGATGTTAGAGCACTTCCCGGCGAGCCTGAAGGTTTTGGCGGAATGCAAACCGGTCTTTGAGACACTGCCGGGTTGGCCGGAAAACATTTCCGGTATAAAGAAACTCGAGGACTTTCCCAAAAACGCCCGAAACTATCTCGATCGCATCGTCGAACTCACGCAAACGCCCATAGACATTGTATCCGTTGGGGCGGACAGAGAGCAAACGATTGTCTTGAAAAATCCGTTCCTATAAGCGTCCAATCTTGAAATTCGTATTGCCATTTCCAGGGAGGCCGGCGAATAGAGTGAAAACGAAAAAATAGGGGCCTGACGCTTATTACCTTTCGAATTCCGACTGAATTTCGGATACATTTTTATTTGACAATTTGACAGAAAAAGAATAAACAAAGCAACCTAAGTCGGGACGTGGCTCAGTCTGGTAGAGCACAGCGTTCGGGACGCTGGGGTCGCTGGTTCAAATCCAGCCGTCCCGACCAAAAAAACAATCTAAAACAACGAATCATGTTCAAGGTTTCCTTACACAAATGCCGGGAGCTGCAGCCGGACACCAGTTCCTCCTAACCTGCGCCATCGGTGAACAATCCGATTTATTAGGAAGCGTATGCTCCAATGTTGCATAAAACGCAGAAAGCCGGAGGACTTCAGGTCCTGTGTTGTTCTGCAAGACGGACTTGACTTCGGCTGAGCTCGTCTGCATGTCTCGGTCGATGCCCACCCTTGACGCCTTGGTTCTGAAGCCTTCCGGCTTTTTCAGCCTAAAGAATACTACGCTGATGTCATAAAAGTCCCATTCTCGGATTCCTGATTATTTGAATGGGTGTTCTCCATTATTTGATCGTAATTTTCTGTAATACTCGTAAAAGCCCCTCCGTTTGTTGTAGCAACAAAATCCGCCTGGACTGACGTTGCCTCTCTGAACCTTTTGAGCAATTCATCCAATGCAGCAGTAAATTTTTCCCGAAGGTTCATTTCAAATTCATCGAAATTGAATGGCTGAGGTCCTGTAGTGGTCGAATCGGCGACAACGCCGCCAATTCCAGAGTCAGATACCTCTGCTACAGAATTGCTATCATCGTCAGGTACTTTTGCTACAGAAATTGCACCACCGTCAGGTACTTCCGCTGCCGGAGTACCATCATCGTCAGGTACTTCTACCGCAGGAAGACTATCATCGCTATTAAAATGCCCGCCGATTGCACTTATCAGCCCCTCAAAGGCCATCGTAAAAAGATTTGTCTGCTCCTGAACTAAACTTAGCAGATCGTTTGCAAAACTATCCAAGGCCTCTTTAACAGAGGTTTCGAAAGTTCTGACATCCGCCTCAATTGCATTTAGGGTTTCATTGTCGGGAATGGTACCAATCTCCGCTCTGATAGCGCCTGAGAATTCATCAAAATTTTGATCGACAGCGGCCTGATCAATACTATTCATTACATTGAATGAATTAGGTTGGATATTTGAAAATCCCCTGAGATACCTCTCATGGGAAGAGCAACAAAACTCCTCAGGTTGTCTAGTCGCCATCGGTGTCCCAGTCTCAATGTCAGCAAAATTTCCCGAAGCCATCTCACCTCCAAAACAGCAGATCTGATTTTTCGAAGTTGACAGCTGGTTGTTAATTGCGCCTTGCCCTGCCTTAACCTCAGGTGGGTAGTAAACCTGCGAGGGTACCGCGTCCATTCTCATAGTAAACCTCCTGAATTTGATTTTAATAGTTATACGAACTGCAAGATAATGCATTGGGTGGTCAATACATCCCAATGTTTCCCATTGTTGCATAAACAACATGGCAAGAGGATAGCTAATAGTTCGTTATTATTGCGAATATCATAGTGAAACACAGTTTCCTGGATATCCCCAACAGTGAATTCATCCGACTTCGCTCTTCGAGCTACGACGGGACAAGAAGGATGGGGTCGATTTTGCAATGTTGTTTACCCTACGGGAAAGCCGGAGAACTTCAGATCCTGTGTTGTCAAGGGATCAAGGTAAACAACTACAATTTCACCCTCGACGCCTTGGCTCTGAAGCCCTCCGGCTTTTGCAACGTTAGGGTGTTACATGCTAAAATATTCTTGAACCGCACTTAAATGCAAATTGGATGCCACAGCTATTTTATGCTGCGGTATCTTGCAAAAAAAATTAAGAAATAGTTTTCTATCTTAGATTTTATATTAATTTTAAAGATTTACGGCATAATCTTGGAAAGTGCTTTAGATAATTATACGGAAGAGAAGATCGTGCAGCATGAAATATCAATGGCCGATGGTGGGAAATTATTGCCTAGATGACCTGGAATGCAGGGCAATTGCTGATCCCGCATGTTTCCCCAACAAAGCCGTGCCAGGATGTTGGGCATATTGATTGATATTATAATGGATGATTGACAGGCCTTTGTTGAAAAGGGTTACAAACCGTTTAAATCCTTTCCACCATCAGCGACATGGACGAAGATTTTTTCTCACTGCTGCTGCCCCGGGAGAGAATCTCCCTGACAACCTCGTTTTGCTGATCTGCCGCGCCACCGACTTCCACCCAGCTCCCCAGAGGTGCCGTTAGTTCCGTGCGGGCCCCAAAGAAGCGAATTACTGCGTCTTGCCGATCGTCATAGGCAATGCGCGGGACGATCTTCAGATGTGCGGTGTCACCTACAATCGTCGGTGTGACCTCAAACCCGCTTGCAACCGTATGCCATGTTACGGTTTCGTCGCCGGGCGCATACCGCCTGAAAAATGTTGAACCGCGATTATATGGGATTTCTTTACCGGCACGAATAAAAGCCGGACTACCGGACATCGCGACCACGAAAAATTCGGAATCGCTTTTCAACTGCCGTTCGCCGTCTTCAATCGCAATATCCAAACCGTCTTTCCTTTTGCCGCCGGTTGCAATACTCGCGTTGTCGTTTGAAATTTTGCCACCGGCTGAAACGGCACTCTCCCTGTCCGCTCCCCGTGTATGAAACCGAACATGAATCCGGACCTGCTCGACTGGTCTATCGAATCGGTCAAGGTAGTCTTTAACACGCTGGATAGCCTCCGGGGTGTCAATAATAACAAGAGAATTCACCCGCCCGCTGACCGTAACGGTTCCGTCTGTTGATAGCATGGATTTAACGACGGGCGCCACCTCCGCAGCCCGGCGATAATGAACCTCGATAACAGCCACCTCACCTGCCCACGAAACACTGCTCGGCAGCATAGGCGCCAAAATCAGGCAAAAAACCAGAAACGTTTTAAAACTTAATTTTCCGATTGAAATCATAATCCGCCTTATTTTCTATGATGCTAAAACATAGAAATATTATCATGCCTGTGGTTTAAGATCAAATTTCAATGATTATAGGTCAACCGGATTCGCGCGGTTAGATGGGACCATTGAACTTACCCTAACGTTGCAAAAGCCGGAGGGCTTCAGAGCCAAGGCGTCAAGGGTGAAGTTGTAGTAGTTTACCACGATCCCTTGACAACACAGGATCTGAA
>CALZJV010000412.1 GCA_945787595.1 uncultured Desulfobacterales bacterium
GTATATATCTTGTTTTTAGAAATCCCGGATTCTGCGGCAATCTCCCTGGCAATCACCGTCAATGAATTGCAGCGATTTAAGACCGCTGTTCTGATCTGCTGCCTGACGACTTCCCAGGACTGGCTTTCCTGTTTGTGACATCCGACCACCAGCAGCGTACATTCACCTTTGATATTGTCCCGGCGTTTTAGCTGTATGACTATTTCCGACAATCGGCCCCTTAAAAATTCTTCGTGGAGTTTGGTCATTTCTCGAGCTAAAACAACGTAGCGATCGCCCATGGCGTCTTTGATTTCATCTAATAGCCTCAGTATTCGTTTAGGAGATTCATAGAATATAAGGGTTCGGGGCTCACTTGCAAGATCGCTTAACTGTTGCTGGCGTTTTGCTTTCTTTTTAGCCGGGAACCCCAAAAAAACAAATGAATCCGTCGGCAGACCTGCGGCGCACAGAGCAGCGGTGGCAGCGGATACGCCGGGAATGGGAGTGACATTCAAATTACCGGCCAGGCTTGCTGTGATCAATTGATAACCAGGGTCTGAAACGGTTGGAGTACCTGCATTGGAGACTAGCGCAATGGATATTCCCTTTTTAAGTTTTGCGATAAGCTTTGGTGTTCGCTCGGCTTCATTGTGTTCATGGTAGGAAATCAGGCTGCTTTTGACGGCGTGCAATTCCAAAAATCTGCGCGTTTTGCGGGTATCTTCAGCGGCTATCAGATCAACTTCACGAAGTATGTTCAGTGCCCTTAAGGTGATGTCGTCGCGGTTTCCGATGGGTGTGGCCACGACATAAAGCGTGCCGGGGCGGATGACAACCATGTTTTTTTTTGAAATATTCTCATTCAAAACAATTCCCCTATTTGTTTTCCCCACAAAATTTGGGAATTCGGATTTGGGAGTTTGGATTTAAGGAATTCTATCAATCTTTTAAATGCGGAATGGATTCGATTTTAATTCTTTTTAGACAGGATTTACAGGATTGACGGGATTTTTTTCGCCTGCGGCGAGAGGCCCTTCGGTCGAAGGCCGCACTATCCTGACTATCTTGTTGATCCTGTTCAATTGCTTTTTGAAGATAAGAATCAACTCCTCTTTTTTGCCGTACTTCGATATCCACTTTTTATAAACTTCATAAACCAAAGTTTCTTTTTTGATCAGATCGGTCGTTTTTCCTGCTGGCGGCGATGCTGATTTTTAATATTACTCGGTATCATTCGTAGGCGAGTTCGAAGGCATTTTTAATGATTTCTATTTGAGGTTCATCCTGGTTGGAGGTGATGGCAACCACATCAAACCTGGCCTTGCTATCCGATTGTTTGGTGGCTTTAAGATAGGAAAGGGCAACCATTGAAATTGTACGCTGTTTTTTTGGCGTAACTGCCCATTTCGGATTTCCATACCGAATTGATTTTCTTGATTTAACTTCCACAAAAACAAGGGTTTTCTTTTCTCTAGCGATAATATCGATTTCACCCAATTTTGTGCGATAGTTCTGCTCAAGAATTTTATAGCCGTTCTTCTTCAGGTACCAGACGGCCAGGGATTCACCTTGTTCGCCGAATTTTTGCCGGGTGTTTTGCATTTACAAATTCCTTAACCCCTTTAAAGCTTTTGCGGTGAATGGGGCAGCAGCCGAATTTCCGGATGGCTTCCCTGTGAGCCAGTGTCGGATAGCCTTTGTGTTTTGGAAAATCGAACTGAGGGTAGTATTGATGGTACTTTTGCATCAAACGGTCACGGGTGACTTTGGCGATGATAGAGGCTGCGGCAATCGAGATGCTTAATGCGTCACCTTTGACAATCGGCTGTTGGGGCAGATCGGATGAAATTGGAAACGTACCGTCGATCAGCAGATAATCGGGCCGGGGTTCAAGGTTTTTAACCGCTATGGCCATGGCCAGCAATGAGGCCTGTAAGATGTTGATTCGATCTATTTCTATCGGGTCCACAATGCCGATGCCGATTGAAACGGCATGAGCATAGATTATATCATACAGCTGCTGCCGCTTTTTGGAAGATAATTTTTTGGAGTCGGTAATATCTGAGTGCCGAAATGCGGCGGGCAGGATTACGGCCGCTGAAACAACCGGGCCGGCCAGGGGACCCCGGCCGGCCTCGTCAATGCCTGCGATATCCTTGCAGCCTTTTGCGGCGGCTTCTTTTTCAAAAACCCACAAATCTTTCATCGGATTTCAGATAACAAAAAACAGATGTCTTCTGATCTTTATTAATTAAACCGTCGTTCTTTAATTCGAGCGGCCTTGCCTTTGAGTTTTCGCAGATAGTAAATTTTGGCGCGTCGCACACGACCCCTGGTAATGATTTCTATTTTATCAATAATGGGTGAATGCGTCGGGAAGATACGTTCCACACCAATGCCGTAAGAAACCTTGCGCACGGTAAATGTCGCATTCGTGGAACCCTTGCGCTTGGAGATGACAACGCCCTGGAAGGCCTGAATACGTTCTTTCTCACCTTCTTTTATTTTCACGTGGACTTTGACAGTGTCACCCGGTCCGAAAGCAGGCAGATCCATGCGCAAATGTTCTTTTTCTAATTTTTCTATTTTATTCATTTCTCCTCCAAAAAACTTTACTTTGTCTATTAAATCCTGATTCTGTGGGCCAGGTCAGTCCGCTCGAGGCGGTTGCCGTCATCATATCCCATGGGGTAATGGAATACTGGAATGTTGGAATACTGAGTTTGGCGGAATGAGATCTGAATTTAGATAGATGAAATCGATCAGAAATTAAATTTCGGCCTTCCTCCGCTTTTCATACCCATATTCCATTTATCTCTCCGAACCGTAGGCTCTCCGAGCCGGAGGCCACCATTCCACTATTCCAGTTATTTAACGGCAATCACCACGCCTCCGGGTTGAAATCACAGCCAGGTCCCTTGGATTGAGATTCTTTAACTTCCTGGTCCCAAAAGTCTGTCTAATATAATCGCCGCCGCCGAGCGAACCGACAGATGGTTATAACTCGTCGTGCCCGTAATAGGTTCCAGCAAGAAATCCGCTTGGGATATTAATGACTCAGCCAAACCCCAGGCGGTGCCAAAAATCAACAGGTACGGCATGCCATTTTCGAGAATTTCTCTGAATTCTGCATAGCCAATGCTTGCCGGATACCTTCGGGCACAGGTTGTAACTGTTTTCGGGTAACTGTTTTCTACGCCATGGATGTCTTCGGCGACATCTATAATAGAGTCCTTAACCTTGATCAATTCAAGCGCACTGCGTCTATCCGGGTTGTAGACTGCTCCGGCACCCTCGGTCCAATGAGCAATGATCTTTTTTGCAAGTACTTGCTGATCAGAAAGCGGGGTTACCACGTAAAACGATTTAATCCCGTATGTCTTCGCCGCCCTGGAAATATCGTGTAAATCCAGATTGGTCAAAGCCGAAGCAATAATATCGCCCCGCTTATTAATAACCGGATAATGGGTCAATGCCACATAAAGATTGGGCATAAATTTTCTTTTTTTGAAAGCCGCTAAAGCACTAAGCCACAACGGTTACAATATTATTTAATTTTTTTTGTGTCCTCGTGTCTCAATGGCTGAGCTATTATCTTCTTTCTTATGGTAAAGCTCTAAGATTCTTTTTAACTCTCGGCGCCACTTATCCAGAATTTCGATTTCTTGCCGGTTCAGGTTCTTATGCTGCAACAAATCGGACCTTTTCAACAGGGTCCGCATCAATGATGACTTAAGGCGCCATCTTTCAATTTCCTGATGATGGCCGGACAGCAGAACTTCGGGGACCTCCCGGCCCTCAAATATTCGCGGCCGTGTATAATGCGCATGTTCCAGCAAGCCGTTTGAGAATGAGTCTTTTTCAGCGGCATCCTCAGCGCCAAGGGCACCGGGAATCAACCGTGTGACTGCGTCAACAATGATCATTGCCGCCAACTCGCCGCCGGTGAGCACAAAGTCACCAATTGAAATTTCATAGTCAATGAGATCGTGACAGATTCGCTCATCGACACCTTCGTAGCGACCGCAAATCAGAACCAATCCATCAAATGACGCCAGTGCTTTGGCCATATTCTGATCAAAGGGTCTTCCCTGGGGCGTCAGCAAGATTGTCCCGGCCGTCGGCATTTTTTGAGTGGCAGCTCGAATTGCTCCGGCCAGGGGCTCGGGTTTCATTACCATACCGCTGCCGCCGCCAAACGGTCTGTCATCAGTAACCTGGTGTCGATCCTGGGCGTAATCTCTGATGTTTACGGTTGAAGTCCAAATCTTTTTATGTTCGATTGCCCGGCGGATTATCCCATGGGACCAGAAGGAGTCAAACATTTCCGGGAAAATCGTCAGTATCGTAAAATGCATCATTTTAGTTGATTAGTTAACTGGTTGATTGGTTGATTAGTGATTGGATCCAATTATTTATACTTAATCAACTATTCAACTAATAACCCAATCAACTAAGTCAAGCCTTCAGGCAAATCGACTTGCATTCGTTTATGCTCCAAATCGATTTCCAAAACCACCGATTCAAGAGCCGGAATCAACACTTCCTTTTCCTCTCTTTTAACGACGTAGACATCATTGCTGCCGGTATCGATAATCGATTCAATCCGACCGAGAAATTCCTCTGCTGTCGTAAAAACTTCGATGCCGATCAGATCGTGCCAGTAGTAGGTATCCTCGTCCAATTCGGGCAGTTGTGATTGCGGGATGAACAGCTCACCGCCGATCAATGTTTTGGCCTGGTCGCGATTCGTAATCCCTTTAAACGATATAAGAGGGGTTCCGGTATGCGGCTTGACCCAGTTTATTTCGTAGTTTGCTTCGCGGCCGCGAAGATCACGAACGAGGATCGGGTCGCCAGGCAAGAATATAGACAAAGATTCCGCATAGGAACGTAACCTATTCGTGCCCTTGTTGCCGTGGATACCGATGATTTTTCCGATGAGCACATGGCCCTGTTTGGTTCCGGGTTTATTCAACGATTTCCAGTACGGTGCGTTTTTTTACCTTGGCCGAAGCGGCACTGAGGATGGTCCGCATCGCTAAATATTCAATTTTCCGCCTCTCTCCGAGCTGTAGGCTCTCCGAGCCGGAGGCGGAGCTGGTAGCCGGCGGATCCGGTTTAGGTGGTTGCCGCAAAAAATCCTTCTTTTATTAACAGGCTTTGCACCGTATCCGTTGGAAGGGCTCCTTGATCCATCCAGTATCGAATCCGCTCCGTTTTCAAAGTGACCTTAGCCGGGTCGTACAAAGGATCGTAGGTGCCTACATTTTCCAGGAACCTGCCGTCACGCGGGCTCTCGCTGTCACTAACGACGATTCGGTAAAAGGGTTTTTTCTTTGCGCCGTGTCTGGCCAATCTGATTTTAACTGCCATAGTTTCATTTCTCCCTTAAAACGGCAGCATTCCCTGCTGCAATCCCTGCATGCCGCCTTTGTTAAGCTTTTTAAGCATTTTCAGTACTTGGGTGTAATTTTTTAAAAGCCGGTTGACATCCTGCACCCGGGTTCCGCTTCCCTTGGCTATTCTGCGACGACGACTTCCATTTATAATCCCATGGCGTCGTCGTTCCAGGGGTGTCATCGAATTGATAATGGCTTCAATCCGGACGAGTTCTTTTTCGTCCATGTCCATATTTTTCATCTGTTTGAGTTTACCCATTCCGGGAATCATTTTCATGATATCGCTCAGCGAGCCCATTTTGCGGATCTGGCGCATTTGATCGCGAAAATCCTCCAAGGTAAACTGATTTTTTCGGAGCTTTTTTTCGAGTTCCGCAGCCTTTTTTTCATCGTTTTCATCGACAACGTCCTGGGCTTTTTCAATCAGAGTTAGCACATCCCCCATGCCCAGGATGCTTGAGGCCAACCTGTCCGGATGAAACGGTTCAAGCTCGTTTAATTTTTCGCCGACCCCGATGAATTTGATCGGTTTACCGGTAATTTCCTTGATGGACAAGGCGGCCCCGCCCCGGGCATCCCCATCCATTTTGGTGAGAACAACCCCACCGATGTCCAGCGCCTCGTTGAAGGATTGGGCGATGTTTACTGCGTCCTGACCGGTCATGGCATCCGCCACCAGGAGAATGTCTGCAGGTTTTACCGCTTCGTTAATCCGGATGAGCTCATCCATCAGGTCTTCATCAACATGAAGGCGGCCGGCGGTGTCCAACAGCAGCGTGTCGCAACCTTGCTGGTGAGCAGCCGTTTTGGCATCGCGGCTGATTTGCACGGGATCCATATCTGCGCTGGAGGAAAATACCGGTACGCTCAGTTGTTCGCCCAATTTTTTAAGTTGATCGATGGCTGCCGGGCGATATACATCCGCCGGCACCAGATAAGGCTTTCGTCCCTTGTTACGCAGAAAAACCGCCAGCTTGCCGGCTGTTGTCGTTTTACCGGATCCCTGCAAGCCGACCAGCATCAAGGATACCGGACTGGGGCCCGAAAGGTTTAGCTCTTCCTGGTGTGACCCCATCATTTCGGTCAATTCTTCATTAACGATCTTGATTATCTGCTGACCGGGTGTTAGGCTTGTCAGGACTTCCTGACCCAGAGCCCGTTCTTTGACATCGGCTATAAACCGTTTGGCCACGCGATAATGGACATCGGCCTCCAAAAGGGCCATTCGAATTTCTTTTAATCCCTCCTCAATGTTCTTTTCAGATAACTTCCCGCGTCCTTTGAGCTTTTTAAACGCGGCATCCAGTTTGTCACTTAATTTTTCAAACATATTTATTCCAGCTTGATTCCATAAATTCTTGAAAATATAATCTTAAAGATGGTATGTCAAGTAAATTAATTTCCTTTAAGCAGGACTCGGGACATGGCCCCTTATTGGGCCGCCTAATAGCCGATTATGGTGATCAAGCGTGTGTGTGGAAATTAATTTAATATGATGACTGAAACGATGAAAAAAAACATCCTTGAATTTTCAGGGGATCAATTACGTTCCTGGTTGGCCGAGCGGGAAATTGCAGCCTATCGGACAGACCAGATCCAAAAGTGGGTTTATTTGCGCCAGGCTGACAACTTCGATGTCATGACAGACTTATCTAAAAATATCAGGTCGTCGTTGTCTCATCAGTTTATAATCAGCCGACTCGAAAACGAACGGGTCGAGACTTCCCGGGACGGTTCCGTTAAATACCTTTTTAAGCTCAAGGACGGCAAACGGATTGAAAGTGTCCTTATACCGGAACGGGATCACTATACCCTGTGCGTATCGAGCCAGGTAGGTTGTGCCCAGGATTGCCGGTTTTGCCTGACCGCTGCGGGAGGCTTCGAGCGGAATCTGACCCGGGGAGAGATTGTCGCACAGATTCGCGATATCAAAAGGGATCTGGGAGACCAAAAACGCCTAACCAATATCGTTTTTATGGGGATGGGCGAGCCCCTGGCCAATTATAAAAACCTCTTGAGTGCCATCGGCATCCTGACCGATAACGATGCCGGACTCAGGTTTGCCAGCCGGCGGGTGACGGTATCCACCGCCGGATTGGTACCTAAAATTATCGCCCTCGGGCGTGATACCCGGGTGAATCTGGCCGTGTCTTTAAATGCAACCGATAATAAAACCCGCAACAGGCTTATGCCGATTAACCGCAAATATCCTCTGGAAGCGTTAATGGAAGCCTGTCGCCAATATATTCCAGCTCCCGGCCGCAGAATTACTTTCGAATATATTCTTATTAGGGGGATAAACGATTCTGTGGATGATGCCGAACGCCTGGCAAAATTGCTGCGATCGATCCGGTGTAAGATTAACCTCATACCTTTCAACACCCATGAGGGCTGTGATTTCGAGCGTCCGGCAGAAGCCGTGATACAGGCATTTTATGACATTTTATTCGCCAAGAATTATACGGTCATAATCCGCCGGAGTAAAGGGCAGGATATTTCGGCTGCCTGTGGGCAATTGCGTGCAAGGAGCTTATCGTTTGGCCTGTAGCACTTAGCGCAGCCCCCGGCCCGTAGGGCCTATGCCCCGGAGGGAGGGCATAGAGGCTTTGGATTGCGGAATATTGAAGCAGAGAGCATGGCACCTAAGTCAAAGCGTCAAGAATTAGCAGGATTCAGGTGTCAACTTAACCGCCTATCAGAGCTGGGTTCATCGCTGGGTTCATCATTATAAGAAACGAGGTTTCTCAGACGAGGAAAAGGGGATCGACACTCTTTGTTCCGTCTCTTTTCACTCCGGAAAATTTCCGTTGTGGTTTTCCTCTCCACTGCGATCGGCCATCACGATTAGGCGCCGGTGATCCGTAGTCAAAAGTCGATAAAATGCGTTGATCGATTTCAGAGCCGATAATTCGATTGATGGCGCGCACCATATCCGTATTTAAGCGTACGATAACGAACTGTTAGGTAAATAATGCCGCAGGGAATATGACGTCCATGTGAACCGGTAGTTGGTCCCTTGTCCGTGACGGCCTGGGACGGAAGGCCGTCAAGAGCGTGAATTCCTTATGGCATTCTTCACGTCCAGAACCAATGCAGCGGCCACACTGAGAGACCTGATCCCGGTTCTCAGCAATCTGGGGATAACATCGATCCGGCCCGCAAGCTCCCCACAAAGAGACACGGGAGTGTTACCGGATTCCCTGACCACCAACTCGATGAGCCGTAGGATAGTTGGATGGTCGTCAATGAAATACTCAGTAACCAGAGGATTCTCTCGCCCAGCGGCCATGGTGTATTGAGTGAGGTCATTAGAGCCGATGCTTAAAAAGTCC
>CALZJV010000413.1 GCA_945787595.1 uncultured Desulfobacterales bacterium
CAATATTCGACGTTCAATGTTGGACGTTCAATGTTCGATGTTCAATCTGTTCCCTGTTCTGCCAGGCTGAATCAAATGCGAAGTTTCATAAGAGGTGTCTGCAACCGAATTCGACCCGCTATCTCGTAGTCGCCCATTAAAGGGACTTTCTTTCACCGGTGTGGGTCTTCAGTTGCAACCAATTCAGTGTTCAGGATTCGGTATTTACTGACACCTGAAACCTGAAACCATAAACAGATTTTATCTATGGCAGAGCCGATCACCTCTAACCTGGCCATGAGGACCAGGTTTTCGATTTTGAATAAATAACAAATGCCAAATGGTTCGACAAGCCGTTCGACAGGCTCACGGTCCTGAGCAGAGTCGAAGGACTCACCACCACCCTGAGCCACCCTGTCGAGAGCCTCAAGGTCGAACGAGTCGAAGGGCAAATCATAATGACCGATCCGCCAGCGGCGGACCAAACAATTGGTTTTTGATCATATTTGAGATTTAAATACTGTAATTTGGTGTTGTTACTTGTCATTTCCGGTTTATCCGGGTTAGGAGATAGTGAATAAATTATGGTATGGGATGCCGCAACTCGTTACCGGCTGTTATTGGAAATCAATAATGCAATTGTGGAACACACCAACCGTGTGGACCTTTTCAGCCAGCTGGCGAACAAGATAAAAAAAATCGTACCTTATGACCGGTTCAGCATCAATCTCTATGACGAAAAGAAAAAATTGCTGAGCTACTTCAGCACGGCTGAAGGAATCTCACCAAAAGCCATCAGCGGTGATGAGCGTCCGTTGGAGAAGGGCGCCATCGCCCGGGCGGCCATTCGTTCGCGCGAGCCGGTTATAATATCCGATTTGAAAAAACGAAATTATTGGTCGTCAGTCAGGGCCATGCTGAAGGCCGGGCT
This sequence comes from uncultured Desulfobacterales bacterium, assembly GCA_945787595.1. Next base: position 911 of record CALZJV010000413.1, read on the forward strand.
TACTGCCAGTTTTGCCTTCCCGCTGATCACCCGGGGTAAGGTGCTCGGGGTATTACATTTTTCCTTTAAAAAGCGTCCTCATCAGATGGATGAACTGGTCCAGTTCTTAAGGGAACTGACCGATGTGGTCGCAGTGGCTGTGGAAAATATGTTGGCCTACAGCCAGCTCAAAGAAATCAATCAGAACCTGGTCCAACAAAAGCATTACCTTTTGGAACGTGTCGAAGAGGCTTATAATCCCGACGCCTTTTTTTACGAGTCGCTTGCAATGCGGAAGGTAATGGAGCAGGTCGAACTGATCGCCCCGACGGATGCCAGCGTATTGATCACAGGTGAGACCGGCACCGGCAAGGATTTCATCGCCCGGCACATTCATCGGCTCAGCCCCCGCCGAGGAGGGCTATTCGTAAAAGTGAACTGCCCGGCCCTGACAGCCAATCTCTTCGAAAGCGAACTTTTTGGTCACGCCAAAGGGGCCTTTACCGGTGCAGTCGATTCAAGGGTCGGACGATTTGAAATGGCAGACGGGGGGACGATCTTTCTGGATGAGATCGGGGAGCTTCCCAGTGACCGTCAGGCCAAACTGCTGCATGTTCTGCATGATAAAAATTTTGAGCGCGTGGGCGACAGTCGGCCTATTGAAGTAAACGCCAGGGTGGTGGCGGCCACAAACCGGGACTTAGACACAGCTGTTCGACAGGGTGATTTTCGTTCCGATCTATATTACCGACTGAATACGTTCTCGCTGCATTTGCCACCCTTGCGGGAACGAGTTGAAGATATTCCCGGTTTGGTGCAACGGCTCAACTGGACGGAGGCACGCAATGCCCACCGGACAGCGCCGAATTATGCCCCCGCAGCCATTGAACTACTTTGCGGCCACCAGTGGCCCGGCAATGTCCGTGAATTAAAAAATCTGGTCAAGCGCATGATCATCATGCAAGCCGGGCAAACCATTAGCGGACGAGATCTAGAAACCTTCGTCGAGACGGGGCAGATCGAACCTGTGTGTTCTAATTACATCTTGGCTGAGGCCGAGCGACGGCATATTGAAATGGTGCTGACGAGAACCAATGGACGCCTGGGAGGCAAACAAGGGGCCGCCACTTTTTTAGGTATCCCGCGTACCACTTTGCAGTATCGACTTAAAAAACATGGGATCGATCATAATAGCTTTAGATCTCAATAATGCGCTGGTTGTTAGATAATGATACTCAACAGTCTCTTTCCCGTATTTGCCATTATCGTTTTGGGTCATATTCTCAAACGCTTCGGTTTGACCAATGACATATTTCTCAGTAACTCGGACCGACTGATCTATTTTATCTTTTTCCCTATTTTGCTGTTTTGGAAGATCGGCACCGCCCCACCGGCAGCCAACATGAATTTTGATTATTGTCTGGCAGGACTGTCAGCTGTCACGGTGGTTTTCGTTTTGAGCATTTTATACATCAAAATTTTCAGAGTCGGTGAATTTCAGGCGGGAACATTTTCACAGAGCTGTTACAGATTTAATACCTACGTCGGAATGGCATTGGTGCTGAACGCATTCGGAGAAGCCGGTGTGCGTCATTTCGGAATTTTGATCGGGATCATCATACCCTGGGTCAATGTGATGGCCGTCACTGTATTGATTTGGTTTTCCGGGCGACGGCTGACCTTTTGGAAACAAGTGCAGGTCACGTTTAAGGCCGTGTTCTCCAACCCACTATTTATCGCCTGTGTCGCCGGATTAATCTTTTCGAATACGCTAAAAGTTTTCCCCAAGTCCATCGATAACACATTTATGTTATTGTCCATGGTTACACTGCCGTTGGCACTGCTGTCCATTGGCGGAAATCTGACACTGAAAAGCCTAAAATCATACTTCAGTTTGTCTATCGCTGCCAGTGGTTTTAAGCTGTTAGTTTTGCCTCTAACGGGCTATTTTATGTTAAGTGCTTTCAATGTCACCGGACTCCCATTCAAGGTCAGTATGATTTTATTCACACTGCCGACCTCTACGGCCATGTATGTACTTTCCTCACAACTCAACAGTGACACGGACCTGGCTTCAGCAAACATTTTTTTGACCACGATTTTATCATTCTTTTCGCTTTCCCTGGTCCTGATGCTGGACTAGGGCAATCCAGTCCAATAAACAAGGGTTAAGTTTTTCGGTGGTTAGCCAATCCCTTTAATTATTTCGGGAACGGTTTTTTTAGATGATAAAGGCTTCAGCGGGGTACTCCTCCAGAGTAGGATGTTCCGCATTGGCGCACGGAGTCGGTTTGCGTTTGACATCCCATAAGTCCGGGTGCTAAAGGATCCTGAAATTTATTCAGGAACGACTGTTTCGCTTATCTCACGCTGAGTCATGATTAATTTTGTTCTATTTTTCGACAATTTTGATGTGGAACATCCTGAATCTGAGACTGTTCATGGGACAGCCCGTTGCCTGGCGGGCTTTTACGGGTGGCGTCTTAGGATTGGTCGGCATTTGCATACTGTTCTGGCATGACCTTTCAGCTTTCGCTGCGACGCGTGGGATAACCGGTCTGGTTATCGCACTGTTGGGAGCCTATCTGGCTTCGATCGGTAATGTGGTAGGCTCGCGCAACGCCAAGAGCGGTGTTCCCGTCACACAAGCCAATGTCTACGGCATGGCTTACGGCGCCCTGCTGTGCATCGCTATTCATTTTGGCATCGGCGGCGAACTGACCATGGATTGGACGTTCGGTTACCTTGGACCGATGCTGTATCTAACTGTCTTCGGATCGGTGGTCGCATTTGGATGCTATATGCTGTTGATTGGCCGAATCGGCGCCGACTATGCCGCGTATGTCATGCTTTTGATGCCGGTGGTAGCGTTGATATTTTCAACATTCTTTGAAGAATATCAATGGTCTGTCAGTGCGGTATTCGGCGTCATCGTCGTTTTAGTCGGCAACCTTATTATTCTGACTCCCGCTGAAACTCTGGAAAAAGCGTTCCGTAAAATTGGATAACGTTAAATTCAACCCTGCCGCAGAAATTGTCCGCCACCGTCCAGGCGGCCGGGTTGGCGCGTAGAGCCAGCGGGATGACGGGTATATATGGAGGTATTGACCTTGATGATCTTCCGTTCTAGACCTTCAGGACTTACGCCTTTATTTACATAACACGAATAAATCAACTCAGTCATCAACCCTACTTTCCCCTGGCATTAACTGTAGCAAATCCGATTTTAATCGAACTGTTGATGTGATACAGATAATGCCCAGATCGAGCTTTGTTCGTCTATACTGTAACCTTCTAACCCGTCAAACGTTATATAATAAAAGTGTCTAATTTCAGAGCATTCTACAAAAAGCACCGGGACCGACTTTTTTCATACCTGATGAGGAGCACGGGGGATTATTACCTTTCCAGCGACATCATGCAGGAGAGCTTCACGCGTTATCTGGAAAAATATGATGCTGAGGGACCAAGCCCGGCCCTGCTTTACACTATAGCCCGCAATGCCGTTGTGGACGGCCACCGCAAACAGGGCCGTGACACCCGGCTGTCGGATGATCAGGAGCCTTCCGGGCCCAACCCGGAAACGCAGCTGATGGTGCGCGAGGACTATCGGCGGGTGTTGGTGGCCATGCAGGAGCTGGAGCAGGAAGAGCGGGACATACTTTCGCTGGTGGTCAGCAGCGGTTTGCCCTACCGGGAAATCGCCCGGATCGCCGGTACCAGCGAAGCCAACGTCAAGGTCAGGGTTCACCGCGCCAGGGTAAAACTCAAAAAAATGATGATTACAGGTGATATATGAAGGATTATCTGATAAGCAGCTATATTGACGACGAGCTGGATCTGGACGAGAAGATCGAGTTTGTCGAAACCGTGAATGAATTGGCAGCTTTCAAGGACGAAGCCATTGATCTGCTGTATCAGGAAAAGCAGGTTCGCAGCGAGGTTGTCGATCGTGTTCCGACTGTTGCATTGCGGGAGAAACATCGGTTTTCCATTCCATTGTGGCGCCCGGCCGGCATTTTTGCCACCGGGCTTGCGGCCGCCCTGCTGATCATGTTTTTTGTGACGCCACAGCAGGAGCAGATTAAGCTGACCAACCACCGGTTTGTTCTCTATCAGCCAGATGCGCACCGGGTGGAGATTACCGGTAGTTTTTTGGGCTGGCAAGCCGTTCCCATGAAAAAAACCGGCACAAGCGGCTACTGGGAGGCTGTTCTCGAAGTACCGGCCGGCGAGCACCGGCTGTGCTATATACTGGAGGGGCGCCGGAGAATACCGGACCCCACGATACCCATTCGCGAAAAGGATGATTTCGGCGGCGAGAACTCCATTCTGGCCGTCAACATGAAAACGTGAAAAGACTGATTTTTCAACTGACGGCTATTACCCTCTGTCTAACGGGATGTGCGACAACCCACCATTACGAGAGACAATCGGAGCGGGTAACCTTTTATCTCCGGGCACCGGGGGCCGAGAAGGTCGAATTTTTGACGTCCCTCGACGCCTACAACCCACACCGGGCCAGCAGGTTGAGCGGCTCCCGTTGGGCGGTCACTGTGGCAACCAATTCCGAATTCCGGTATTTTTACATCGTGGACGGTGCCGTTTATCTGCCGGAGTGTGAGTTATACGAAAAAGATGATTTTGGTTCCCGCAATTGTGTTTATATTCCGGGAAGGTGATTGACTGATTTAGAAGGGAACACGGATAAACACTGGTGAACACTGATTATCTAAGTAGATACCCGGGTCCAGAGAGCCCGGCACTGGTTCCTCCCTGAAAGGGAGTGTTGGTTTTATGACATCTAAGTGCTTAAAGTGACCTAAAATGAGCTAAAGTGCCTAAAGTTAAGGAATTCTATCTTTTTCTATATCTATAAACGACAGAGCGAAGCGATACATCAACTTTAGATCACTTATAACTTTAGTTCACTCGACACTTTGTATTATTTTCAAGGCACAGCCCATTATCTCTGACCTGGCTCTCCGAGGCGAAGGCTCTACGAGCCGGAGGCCCAAAGGACCAGGTTTTGGTTACAGAATTAATTAAGCTTCCAACAATACTAAGGAACTCTATCGGCAATGCAAATTTTCAAATACATAATTGGTGAAAGACAATCCACGGCACGGTGCGCTGGTGCGATAGTGCTTTTTATTATGCTGTTTGCAACTGCTGCTCTGGGTGATGTGATCGATGACAGCCTGCCGCCGGATTCACCTCAGGCGGTCAAGGCCAGTGCCCGGCAGGCGATCCAAAACGGCCTGCAGCAGGAAAACGTGGTCAAGCTCACCTGGGCCATGCTGCAAAGCAAGTTTGACGAGCAACAGATTCTCCAGACCCACGCCCTGATGTTAGAAGCCAAAAACAACAGTATGCCGGTTCAGCCGTTGATGAACAAGGCATTCGAGGGAATGGCCAAAGGTGTGGACCCGTCGCTGATCATTGGGGCCATGGAGACGGTCCAGTCACGGAATGAGTTTGCCCATCAGCGTGCGGCGCGGCTCTCCCAAAACAAAACCCAGACAGCAAATCTCGGTCAGTCGCTTTCCTCGGGCCTGGCCGCCGGTTTGTCCAAGAACGATGCCGATAAGATCACCGAAATGATCGAGCAGCGCAGCCGTTCGATGAAATCCGCCCGTGTCTACAGCCTAGCGCTGGAGTGTTTTAATACTGCCCGTGATGTCTCACGTCTGGGAGTGTCTTCACAGGCCGTCACAAACATGCTGGCCAATGCGCTGAACAAAGGATTCAGTCATGAGGACATACGTGCCATGCGAAGCGCTTTTATGACGCAGGCCCAACAGTCTCAGCCGCAAAATCTTGCCCACAGCTATTCCACAGCCATTCAGGCAGGCAAAGGTTTTCAGGAAGGCCCGGGCGGTGGCGCTGGTGGTTCCGGGCCCGGTAGCGGCGGCAGCGGAGGTTCCGGTGGCTCCGGCAGCGGAGGTTCCGGTGGCTCCGGCGGCGGAGGATCCGGGCCGGGTGGCGGCGGCAGCCAGTAAAAACAAAACTGCCTGATTGATAAATGGGTATGAGACGACCTCCATCTCTTTTTGTGTTAAAAAGTATACAGTCGTTCATGTTTTTGAACTTTCAGGTATCCTTATCTTAAATAAATCTCTCCATTTTCCCCTTATTTTATAAAATTATTAAAAAAATGTAAAAAAAGTGTAACCTTTTCCTTCCCTTGCGTTTAATAGATAAACCGTTCTGAGTGTCACACCTGGCCGCTGAGTTTGTAATTCGTGTCAATAGCATTTCCTGGCCGGACATAGATCTTCGGATTTTATCGTTAACTAAAATGGGTAGAGGAGGATGAAATGAGGAAAAAACTTTTGGTTTTTACCACTGTCTTTATGATTATTTTATCATCTTTAGCATATGCTGCAGGCGACAAAAACCGCGGAAGTAAAGGACAAGGTTCAACCGGTACAAGTGGAGGAGGTGCCACAACTCAAACTCGTGGTAACTAGATTACAACACAATTCGTGTACATAGAAAGGCAGAGCTGTTCAGCTCTGCCTTTTCCATTTTTCAAGCAATATATTGTTTAGGTGGATTTCACCCTTTGACTTTCCTTTATTACTATGATTCTTCAGACCTTGAAAGTATGATACTTGCGATAAATCAACTCAGTCATCAACGTCCCCTACTTTCCCACTAATACGGATCTGATTACCCGACACACGTTGACTGAACGATACAACAATAGAGAATATCATATCCTATTGGCTGAAGATTATCCGACCAATCAAC
>CALZJV010000414.1 GCA_945787595.1 uncultured Desulfobacterales bacterium
ACTTTTGTAAGGTTTTATATGGGAGCATTTTGGAATCCGCACGGTGGTGTGGTATTGAGCGATAAAAAATTATCAAAAAAAGAAGTGTCTCATTTAAAAAGAGAATGGTTGGGCCAACTTCAAATTTCTGGGAGCCCTGTTGTCAAATTGTGGAAAAAATTAAAAATGGTTGTCATTCTATTTTCTCCGCTGAAATGAACGCTCTTTTAGATCATTGACCTTTCAATATTCCCCAAATGGTATTTGATACCGTCCGGTAACTCAATTCTCAATAATCTCCGTAGCATTCAACCGCGATCTTCAGCTAAGGTATAAAAGGCTCAGATTTCCGTCACCTATTTTGGCCAAGGGCGATCGATGGCTTGATTGGCTTATATGAATTGAGGCATAAGTTTTAACATTTCCCGCGGGTTGCAGTGCCAGGGCTTGACACATGAGGCTTTTAGCCATAATGTTCAGAAATTATAACCAAAGGGCTCACTTAAAAATAACTTCACATTTTGGACGCCGATCCATCCCGCCCGGCTGTGTTGCGGAAGCTCGAAATATGCTGAAAGGCAAATAATACGATATAAATCAAAGAGATATAACTATGAAGATAGCATTTCCCTCTCAGGAAAATAATGGAATTGAGAGCCGGGTATATGGCCATTTCGGCTCAGCACGCTATTTTGTGCTTGTGGATACCGAGGAGGATTCAACCGAAATTATTGAAAATCCCGATCGGGATCATCTCCACGGCCACTGCCAGCCGATGAAGGCCTTGGACGGCCGGCGGGTCGATGTCTTTATCGTCGGTGGGATCGGCGGTGGCGCTTTGCGCAAGCTTTTATTGGAAGGGATTAAAGCATATCAGGCAGCGGAAGGCTCCGTACAGGACAATCTTGAACTGTTGACTTCCGGCAAACTACCGGTGTTTACCCCTGATCAGACGTGCGCCGGGCATGGGATCGGCGACAGCTGTCCCCATTGACATAAAAGTCAAAATAAAGCTTTCCAGATCATGAGGAGCGGTAAATTAAATAATAACGGATAGTAAGGTCACCATGGCGCATTCGCGTGATTCCAACAGCACCCCGACCGCAGAGGAGCTAAACAATCTGGCCGGACGTCTTGCATCCGGAGAAACGACCATGACACTGGCCACCGCCGGAGACGATGCAGCTTGGGCGGCACCGGTATATTACGTTTATTTCAAATCCGCATTTTATTTTTTGTCGTCCCCTGAATCCAGGCACATTAAAGAAGCTCTTGAAAACGGCCGGGCGTCTTCGGCAGTATATACGTCCGCTTCGACCTGGCTGGAAATCCGCGGCCTTCAAATGACCGGCAGTATACACCCCGTGTCGGATGGGTTTGAAGCGTTTCAAGTGTTGCGCGAGTACCTTAAAAAGTTTCCGTTTACCAAAGACTTTTTCAAAAGTAATATACCAATGGATCCGAAAAGCTTTTGGGACCGGTTTGGCGTTAAACTTTACCGGTTCAGCCCCGCTCTTGTTTACTATCTGGACAACCGGATTCGATTCGCTTTCAGAGAGGAAGTAACGCTTAGTACATTATGAATTATTTTTGTGCATTTTGTGGCAAAGAAATTGTATTGGAATATTTCGCTATTATCATATGATTGAATATTGTCGATTGAATATTGAATATTTAAGGTCCGCCTCCGGCGGATCAATTATAAAAAGACCATCAACGAACCCCTCTCAGCTAGTCGTGTGGTATCATCTAACGCAAAAGTCTTTTTATCGCAGCAAGCTGCTCGGAGCTTGGTCATAATAGATATTAAATTGACCGAGCAAAGCGACATCCACAAATATTCAATCGTCAATATTCAATATTCAATTTCGTTATATCCGGGTATGGAGTGACAAAGCAAGAAGGAGAAAAGTTATGAGCTGGTTTGGAAAACTGACACTGGGATCATTGGGCCTCATTTTTGGCGGACCGCTTGGGGCTGTCGCCGGTGCGGCATTGGGGCATATTCTGATTGATAAGAGCAGCGATCTGGTCAATCAGAGACTCAGACCGGAACTAGCTCCCCAATTCGAGCCTGCAGAAAGGACCCAGGCCACATATTTCATCAGTTTGTTTTCCATCCTGGGAAAGCTTTCGAAGATCGATGGCGTGGTAACCAGTGATGAAATCGCAGTTGCCCAAAATTTTATCAACAATTTGCCCATAGCGGAAAGCGAGAAACATTTTGCCAGACAGGTGTTTAACGAGGCCAAGGATTCTCGATACTCAATCGAAGATTTTGCAATCCAATTGTACCAGGCGACTCAAACCCAACCTACGCTGCTCCTGTCTTTTCTTGACCTCCTTTTCAAAATCGCAGCCGCAGACGGCAAACTCCATCCGGCAGAAGAAAATGCTCTGAAGAGTGTCAAAGATATTTTTAACATCAGTGACGGGCAATTTGAAAATCTTAAGGCCATCTACTTCAAGGATTTTGATAAATATTACAAAATGCTGAACTGCACACCGGAGTCTTCCAATCAGGAAATCAAGTCCAACTACAAAAAGCTGGTGAAAGATTTTCATCCCGATACGATTGTTTCTAAAGGACTTCCGGAAGAGTTTATGGAATTTGCCTCCAACCGCTTTCGTGAAATTAAGGAAAGCTATGATAAAATCAGACAGGAAAGGGGCTTCTGAAAAAGCAAAGGAGATTCTCGAATGCTCGATATCGTAAAACGGTTTTTCAGCAAGACTGCAACGGAGGTATCTAAAAATGTCAACCAGGAAACGGAGCACGATGTACGCGTTGCAGCCTGTGCGCTATTTGTAGAGATGGCGCGCATAGACGAAAAGTTTACCGAAGCGGAGATGGATACGATCCTTACCATTGTGAAAGAAAGATATGAATTATCGCGGGAACACGCTGACGCCCTGGTGGCAGAGGCTGATAAAGAACTGGACAAAAGTGTGGACCTCTGGCAGTTTGCCCGCCTGATCAATGAAAATTATTCGACAGACGAAAAAATCGAGATCATTGAAATCCTTTGGCGGATGGTGTTCGTGGACGGGAAAATGGACAGGTACGAGCATTACCTGATGAACAAGCTTAAAAACTTACTGCGACTCTCCCACGACCAACTGATCGCCGCAAAGCTAAAGGTCCTTCATTCCACAGAATGATGAAAGAGCAAAAAATACTGCAGTCTATCAGCGGACCTCAACCCTTGCGTTGCAACATTGGGGTAAAATCCATATGGGTGCATATGGGATCGGTATCGAACAGGGAACCGGGATTTAAAATATCTTCTGGATCAAACAGCGCTTTAATCTCACGCAAATAAGTATAGGCAGGCCCCAGCTCCATCTTAAGGTAAACCGAGCGGGATCGGCCCGCATTGTGCTCACCAACCAGGGTGCCGTTATATTTGTGCAGAATTTTAAACACTTCCTGCGATACCGTTTCAATTTGCTCTTCCAGCCCGCCCTTTGCAGGATCAAAATATGGCCTGGCATGGATACTGCCAAAGCCTAAATGTCCGTAAACAGAAATCTCATGGCCCAACCGTCGCATCAGGTCCCCGAGTTCCCGGATCACCGAGCCAAAATCTTTCAAATGAATGGCAATGTCGTCAATTATGGGTGGCAGCAGCAAGTTTTTTTGCCGGCAGTATTTTAGGAGACTCGGTTGAGTGCGGCGGCGATCCTGCCACAGGTCTGTCTCTTCCGGGCTTGAAGAACGGATGACCCACAGACGGGAGATATCATAGGTCTCAAGGATCTTGCGGCCTTCTTGCGCCTGTTCGGAGGAAGCATCAAATTCCGCGATCATGGTGCCGACCATGCCAGGGTCTTCCAGGTTGAGGATTTTGCCATTGACATGCCCGGCACAGGAAGCATCTGAATATTCCAAAGCGGCCGGGTCTAGTGCCTTCAGACGCATGGCCGCTTCGGCAAGTTCATCGTAATCCCTAAAGTGGGCGACAAGCGTCCCTTGAGAAGGTCTTTTGTCAATTAACTTCAGTCTTATTTCGGTTACAATCCCCAAGGTGCCGATACTTCCGACCAGCAGATGGGCAGCCAATTCGCCCATGTCGGAATATTGGGTCAGAGCCTTGAGGTTATACCCGCCGGCGATAAATGGTCTTCGGTCGACAATGCCGCGGCTGACTGCATCGTCTAAAAACTTTTTCTGAAGGCGCCTCAGCCCGGCGGCCAGATAGTCGGGCAGGGATTGAGCCGTGTCGACCACTTCTCCTCCTGCCGTGATAAACCTGAGAGAGGTCACAAAGGCATCCAGGGTGCCGTACTTGGCTGTCCGAGGTCCGGTGGCGCGTGTCCCAACGTTTCCGCCCAGGGCACACCATGCACTGCTTGAAGGTATGGCCGGCAGCATCAGATTGTGGGCGGAAATTTGTTTGACAAAGTGGTTCAGGATCATGCCCGGCTCTACGATGGACGCTTCGCCCAATCTGACTGCTTTATGGAGGTATTTTTTTAAATCTAAAATGATCCCGGGACCGATGGAGGCGCCGCTGAGGTCACTACCCCCCGCACGGGGCACAATGCCAAGCCCTTTGTTGCGTGCAAATTTGAGGGTGCTGAGAATATCTTCCTCGCTTTTAGGCGCCACTACCAGTGCGGGTAAAATCCGGTAGGCACTCATATCTCGACTGAATTTATCTAAAACCGCTGGGTCTGCATACCAGTCGCCGGCGATATCCAGATTGTAAGGATTCATGATGACCTCTTAACGAATTGACAAGGATAAATTGCTATGGGCAAGAATATGACTATGACGGGATAAAATGTCAAGGTCGGCACGGTATGGATGATTGACAAATGATCTAGTTTCAGCCTATCAATATGACCGATCCGCTCATCTAATGGTGAATGATTTATTTAATATAATAACATCCGGGGGTTAATTTATGACCTATAACTTTGATCCGGACCGCTGGTATGAAAATGAACGCAGCGCAATTGAAGCGGACTATAGATCAGGCAAAAAAACCACTCAGCAATACATTGATGCCACCGAAGATCTTTATCGCCGATATGATTAAATAATGGATCGTCTGGATGGGACCTATCAGATCCCAAACAATGGACAAAAGGGATAGGAGAAGGGCCATGCCGAACATGTTGATTCGGAATGGAGTAATCGTTGATGGTACTGGCCGTGAAGGATTCAGGGGGTCGGTACATGTCGTTGGAGACAGGATAAAGGCCGTCATTCCATCAAATGCAGCCCCAGCCGATGATATCGAAGGTGCCGAAAATAGCGATATTATAGATGCCGAAGGGTTGGCCGTGGCACCCGGATTCATCGATTGTCACAGTCATTTCGACTGGGTATTGCCACTGCGCCATCATCAGCAAATTCTCTTTCCCTTAATCGAGCAGGGCATTACTTCCGTTGTGACGGGAAACTGCGGGTTCTCTCCGGCACCGGTTAATGAAGACAGCAAAAAACTTATGCGTGAATTTTCCGATATCCTGGTTGAAGAGCCGTTTTCTTATCATTGGGAGGGAATAGACGAATTTTTTAACTATTTGGATTCGCACGGAGGACTCCTGTTTAACAATGCCCAGCTCGTAGGACACGGAACCCTACACCTGGGGACTGTCCAGGACATTAAACGACGGCCCGATTCCGATGAGTCGGCTGAAATGATTGCCCTGCTCGCCAAGGCTTTTGACAGCGGTGCCTTCGGGCTGTCTTTCGGCCTGATGTATCCGCCTGGACTTTTTTCCACCAGAGACGATCTGCTGGCTA
>CALZJV010000415.1 GCA_945787595.1 uncultured Desulfobacterales bacterium
CGTAAGTGGGTTGAGCTTGACTTACAATTTTCCTTTTGCGATAATCGGGCCGTCAAAAATTACACAATTTGGTATTTTTGATTTTCACAACCGCCATATTATTTGATGGCAAAATCCAGCCTAACATTTTGAAATATTTTGGTTTCTGCATGTTAGGGTCGGGCCAAGCTAAGCAGTTAAACGGTAAGGAGGATAAGCCGTGAAACAAAAATCCAGGTGGGAAAAGTGCCAGGTAAAATGCCCTGAGGAAAAAATTGAAACCGAGCTATTACTCGAGTGGCGAGAAGAAAACGGTAAAAAAGTCTTGAACAGCGTTAGCTGCAAAAATCCCAAACTGATGGATCTCAAACCCGAAGACTGCCAATGGTCGTGCTGGGAAGAATTAGAAAAAGGGTTCTCCGATTAGTGTTAAGGCCTTCTTCAGCAAATGGGGATGGTCCGTTTTCAAAAGTGAACTGTTATGGATTTGGCTGCCCTCCTTCATGATCGCAGTGCTTACCAGATTCATACGTCTCGCACGATTCGACTGAAAGCCCCGGTTTGTAATTTATTAGGTCTTGACCATTTTTCGTATTTCTGATTTTAAAGGCTAAAGTTATGTTCGAACAAAGAAAGGAGATATCCAATGGGAATTCCAGAGCCGCTTACCAAAGAGCAAGCACCTGCTGAGCTGCATAAAATCTACGACAAAATGCATGAAGTTATCGGCAGGATGCCCAATATTTTTGGGGTCGTAGCCAGATTTCCGGCAGCCCTGAAAACACTCATTCAATTTTATGACGCGGTCATGAGCAAAGGTAAAATAGAAGCCAAATACAAGGAGCTGGCCTATCTGAAAACATCCATCATAAATGAATGCCAGTACTGAACCCTCGCCCACACTGCTTCGGCGAAGCAGGCTGGCATTACCGACAAACAGATACAGGAGCTGAGGTTTTACCGGCGCAGCGAGATCTTTGACGAAAAAGAAAAAATCACCATTCGCTTTGCCGATATTGTTACGCGCGGGGCTACCGCTGTCGACCCCGAGGTTCTGGAATATGTGGGCAAATATTATTCCGAGGATGAGATTGTTGAGTTGACGATGGTGATTGGCCTAGCCAATTTGGTCAACCGAATCAACGATACCCTGCAGACCGAACCCGATCTGGGGTAAAGGATAGTGCTCAAGCCGGCAGGGAGTAGAGGTTCAAAGAATTCAATAAAGATCGAACCATTTCTGGTCTGCAAGAACAACGGAAGTTTCGACCTGGCGTTCTGGAATCAACCAATATTTCTCCAGCAGCCGATCCTTCTCTTCCTGGGGAACTACTTTAAAGCCGTGTTTTTCATAAAAACGAATTGCCCATACCGCATTTGCCCAAGTGCCGATTAATAGGGGGTGTTTGGTTTGACGGCAAAGCGCCAACAGTAACTCTTTTCCAATGCCCTGGTTTTGCCTCTCCGGACGTACATATGCATGTCTGATGAGGGTTACGTCCCGAACATGCTGAATTCCCATGACACCAATCAGCTTGCTATCTTCCTCATACCCCCAAAATTCCACACCTTCATCGATTTGCTGTCTCAGTTCATCTTTGGACATATAAGGTACTTTCCAACGGTCGTCGGGGATGGCGCCTTTATACTTTATGGCGGCATCGTTGATTATGAGATAGATAGTGTCGAAATCCAAATCATGACATTGACGTATCATGGCCTCCCCATTGATCGAAAGATTTAGGATAAACAGTTTTCATACCCAACTAAATTCGTAAAATATTTTTTGTATATTCCCCGGTCTCTGGTGATAATTGCATCACATTTTGCCGAGGCAAAACCTCCAATCAAAAAATCAGAAAGGAAATGAGCTCGATAAACCAGTTGATAGTCGCACTGGGGGCATTTAACCTTTTCCTTTCGTTTAAGATATTTCATCCAGCTTTTTGCGGCTATTGTTACGGAAATGGTATCCAATGGCGTGACTTCAATTCTGTGTTCTGATAAAAATTCATCAGCCAGTTTTTTATTTCCTTTAAACTGGGGTAAAAGCTCTGCATAGACCACCGATGGGGCCACCAGGTCGTCACCTCTTTCCAAAGCTACATATAATTTCTCCTGAAAATTTCTGAATTCGTCTTTCAGGATATCGATTAGAATTGTAGTATCTATACAAACTCTCAATTTATTGGTCCCCTGACCTTCTCGAGATAGCCCATAGTAGTGGATCCGTCCTTGAATTTTCCGCGCCATTTCTCCCTGATTTCTGCAATGGGGTCAACAACTAAGACATATTTTGTCCCCTTCTTTACAATATCCACTTCTGCTCCGGGAACAATACCCAGCTCTTTTCTGACTTTTACCGGTAAAGTGATTTGATATTTGGCTGTTACTTTCGACATTTGCATCACCTCAAATTGGTATACCTTTTATGTTAATTGAGTATACCCATAATTCTGCACTCGGTCAAGCTTCGGCCAAATCTAAATCTCTGACACGGCAAACTTTCCAAACCTGATAGGGTTCTTCGTACCTGATGTTCAGTTCGATGGACTCGACCAAGTCCTCCACCTGGTCGATATATTGTTCGACGGGCACCCTTTTCTCAGGCGGGCTCCAACTCTTCGACCGGAAAGGGCCCGGACGAATCTTTGGGTATCATGGGATAAACGCGCTTACCATTCGGGCATGAATCATTGATCCCTTGAAATACGCTTTTCCCCTTTTCCAGGATGAGATAGGAAACCTTTTCGGTTTACATAGATACGACCAAAGTGGGTTGCGCTTGACTTACAATTTTCCTTTTGCGATAATCGGGCCGTCAAAAATTACACAACCTGGTATTTTTGATTTCCACAGTCACCATATTGTTTGATGGCAACATCCAGCCCAACATTCTGAAATATTTTGGTTCCCACAAGTGATTTGCGTGAAAAAAGTATTAAAAACCTGCATTCTCTGCTCCCGACTATATCGTGACCGATAATCGGGAGTTCTATTCCAAGAACAAATCTCCTGGCAGGAAGACCAGCTTCCCGTGTTCTAGCCTGTCATCATTGATTTAGGTAAAGATTTGCAATCCAAATAGATAAAGACCCAGGTTGGACTCAATCAAGATCAGAAAAGGAGGTTCTGGTATGAAGTATGTAGTTGGAATAGATACTGGAGGGACGTTTACAGATTTGATATGCGTTGATGAAGAGGGGGCCAGCATTATCATTAAAACACCATCGACACCGGAGGACCCCTCAAAGGCGGTGGTTAATGGACTGAATGACATGGCCGTAAAACTGGCCAAAGATCTCCCCGGTCTTCTGAGCGATGTCACGCGAATCTGCCATGGAACGACGGTTACTACAAACACGGTTCTTACCTGGACCGGCGCTAAAGTCGGGCTGATCTGCACAAAGGGATTCCGGGATACCTTGGGTATCCGTTTCGGCATTCGAGAAACTCCCTATGACTACACGATTCCGGCCCCCAAAGCACTGTCGCCCCGATATCTCAGAGTTCCCATCGAAGAGCGGATCAAGTGGAACGGCGAGGTTGTCAAACCATTGAATGAAGCAGAAGTTCGAGAGGCCTGTCAATATTTTAAGGCGCAGGGCGTGGAAGCCATTGTTGTCGGATTTGTATGGTCATTTAAAAATCCAACCCACGAACGACGGGCGGTTGAGATCTGCCGGGAGGAGCTGCCCGATGTCTATGTTTGCGGCTCCTGTGATGTCCAGCCCGAAATACGCGAATACTGGCGCATCAGCACGGCAACCCTCAATGCCTATGTGGGACCCAATTTATCCGGATACCTTAAAAATCTGGTAAAAACCCTGAAGGAATCCGGCTTTCAGGGGCAACTTTTGGTTACCCAGTCCAATGCCGGCGTCATTTTCCCGGAAATTGCAATTGAACAGGCAGTTCGCACGATCCTTTCCGGCCCTGCCTGCGGTCCGGCGGCGGCAGCGTATTTGGCATTCCCTTTAGATTTAAGAAATCTTATCACGATTGATATGGGTGGTACGAGTCTGGATGTCTGTTTGATCAAAGACGGACAACCTTGTACGGCTCTGGAAACCGCTGTGGCAGGCGTGTATCATTTGAAGTTGCCGCTGATCGATGTGCATACGATCGGGGCCGGTGGCGGGAGTATTGCCTGGCTCGACAAAATGAATGTTTTGCACGTAGGGCCTCAAAGCGCGGGCGCCGTCCCCGGTCCGGTCTGCTACAATAAGGGCGGCACTGAACCCACCAGCACGGATGCGGATCTGGTGCTGGGTTATTTAAATCCTGATTATTTTCTTGGCGGTGAAATGTCGGTGGACATCGAATCGGCGCGAACGGCAATCAAGGAAAAGATTGCAGACCCGCTGGGTATCGATGTCATTACCGCGGCAAGGTCCATTCGGAAGGTCATCGATCACAGCATGTCCGATGCCATATCTCAGGTTTCGGTCGAACGGGGCGAAGATCCCAGAAAATACACCTTGGTGGCAGCCGGCGGGGCCGGGCCGGTCCACGTTGCTGATCTTGCAAGGCCGCTTGGGATCAATCAGATATTGATTTCAAGAACCTCCTCTATTTTTTGCGCCCTGGGAAGTATCATTGCCGATCTTCGTCATGACCTCGTACGTTCGGTGGTGGTCAAAACCAACCAGGCCGGCGCAGATAAATTAAATACTACCTTCCGTGATATGAAAACCGTAGGCGACGGTTATTTAGAGCGTGAAGGTATCGTTGCCGATGACCGCTATTACGGAAAATCGATCGATATGAGATATAAGGGACAGTTTCACGAGGTAGAACTACCGATAACCGAGGCGGAGCTGACCGATGAAGGTATTGAAAGTATTGTCGCGGATTTTCATAAGAAACACGAAGAGCTTTATGCTTACAGGGA
Organism: uncultured Desulfobacterales bacterium; assembly: GCA_945787595.1. The sequence continues at coordinate 4,874 of CALZJV010000415.1, forward strand.
TATCGTCGAGACAGAAATGATCAATCTGCGGTTGGCTGCTTGCGGAAAGGTCGTGACGCCTTCCCGCAAAGCAATTGTTGAAAAATCTTCGGATGCCGCTAAATATGTCAAAGATAAAAGAGATGTCTATTTTGAGAAAAAATTCGGATTCGTGCCCACCACTATTTATGATGGCGACAATATGGTAGCCGGAAATATTGTCGAGGGACCTGCCATAATCGAGCAAAAAACGACAACCGTAGTCGTCCCGCCGATGGCCAGATTGGAAGTGACGGAATACGGGGATTATCTGGTGAAGCTAAAATAAATTGCCTGGAAAGGAGGATAAGATGAGTCAGAGAAATACATTTGAATTGAAGACAAATCCCGCTGATTTCAGTGTCATGGTCTCCGGCATGTTCACGATTGCTCGGGAAATGGGCAAAAACATGGAACGGACGGCGCGTGCGCCGATTTACTTTTCCGCCCATGACTTTTCGACCACGCTCCTTACCCTGGACTGTGAATTATTGGCCCTTGCCGAGTATATTCCTGTGCTCATCGGCGCCACGCCATTTGCGGCCAAGGCTGTCAAAGAGTATTTCAAGGACGACATTAACGAGGGAGATGTCTTCCTGGTCAACGACCCGTACACGTTGGATGCCGGAAATCAAATGGCCGATTGGTGCATTGTTTATCCGGTCTTCTGGAACGGCAAACAGGTTCTGTGGGTGGCAAACAAGGCCCACCAGCAGGATACGGGTGGCGGCGTACCCGGAGGGTACAATCCGGGGGCGATGGATATCTATGCTGAGGGTTTGCGGATTCCACCGGTGAAGATCTTTGAGAAGGGAAATGAAAGAAGAGATGTGTTTAACCTGATCAAATGTCCGTATTCCGGAAACCCAGCGGGGCGATTTGCTTTCCATGATTGGGGCTGCCAGGATCGGTGAAAGAAGGGCTCGCGTCATCTATGATACCTACGGCGAGGAAAAGGTCGATACCTTTATCGAAGATCTTATGAGCTATGGTGAATTTATGATGCGGGAGGAAATTGCCAAATTAAAAGATGGGGTCTACCACTGTGAAATTAAGGGCAACGAAGCATCCACACCGATTGTATGTGACCTGACCATACGAGGCAGCGACATGATTGTTGATTTCTCTAAAAGCGGCCCGATGTCCCCTGCCTATATCAACAGCCCGATTGCCAATACATACAGCAGCGTTTACATGGCTTTGATGACCTCGGTCGGCAAAAAAATTCAGTATCGCTGCGGAGGTTGCTACCGACCGATAAATATTCTCACCAAACCCGGCACGGTTACCCATGCCGCCTATCCGGCAACCCATGGCAATTGCACCAATTTTATCGCCAAACAGATCATCGAGGCTGTCTGGTCTGCTTTGGCCCAAACGGCTCCAAATGAGGTCCCCGCCGGTTGGGGTGCCATCAATTACTGGGTATTTGCAGGATTGGATCATCGGCGCGGAGAGGGGTATGGAACCCCTGACTTTTTAGGCTGTTCAAGTGGTGCCGGAGCTATTTGGGGAACGGATGGCTGGCCGACGAATGGACCTCAGATCTGCAGTGGAACCCTTTATTACCCCGAGATTGAAGTCGCCGAGAGCATCTATCCCATTATTTGGGAAAAATGGGAATGGGCGACTGACTCCGGAGCGCCCGGCAAATGGCGAGGCGGCTGTGGTGTTGACAACATCTGGATCGCCGATTGCGATCCACAGCCGATTAATTTGGCTTACGCAGCAGAACCGTTTGACTACGAGGTAGCTCCGGCCATTGCCGGCGGTAAGGTGCCGAAGCCAAACTCTAAAAAACTTATTTTTGCTGACGGCAAGGAGGAATCACCTGAAGCTGTCAGGCAACAAATGCTCTACCAGCTTCACACCGGAGATAAGTCTATTGACTATGTCATGGGAGGGGCTGGGGTTGGCAATCCGTTTGAACGCGACATTGAAGCAGTGCGAGAAGATGTCAGAGATGAGTTGGTGTCCTTTGAGAGTGCCAAAAATGACTATGGGGTGGTGATCGATCCGCAGACCTTCGAGATCGATTATCCAGAAACCAAAAAGCTCCGAGAAAAAATGCCGACCTAACAAAAATAATCGTAAAAGTTCAGCCACTAAGACACGAAGGCACAAAAAAGAGGACAAGTTAGGGGGGCTTCGCCCCAATTGGAATGTTGGAACTATGGAATATTGGAATCATGGGTTCTGGGATAATGGAATGGTGGGTTTAGAGAATCTAAGCGAAATTTGCATTGATTTTTTCGTAATTGTGGCATATTTTATGGGGCAAAAGCAGAAAATGGATGTCTAACGGGCATCATCATTAAATGTAGATACAACATTTTTTTGCAGAATAGATCTTTTTCCGCTTTTCATACCCAGTATTCCATCATTCCAATATTCCATCATTCCATGTGGCTCCCAACGTGGGTGGCCACAAAAAACGTTATATTTCCAACTAGTTGTAGAAATTCCGAGATGTATAATTATGGTTATCGGGGACGCGTTGCGAAGATGCGCCATAAATTATTCTGGACGGCTTGCGATTCAGGACGATTACGGGAACCATTACCCCAAGGGATTTAGCTACACCTACGGTGAGTTGTTCGAAACAGTGAACAGGTTGGCGAATGGTTTTATCTCCCTGGGGCTTGATAAAGGTGACCGGGTGGCAGTGCAAACCGGAACGGGGATGGGCTATGTTCTGTCATTGCTGGCGCTTGCCAAGGCGGGTATCATCATTGCACCGATCAGCCCGGCATCTATGGAAGCGGAAATTGTCTATCAGGTCAAAGACAGCGGTGCTCGGGCATTCGTTCTCGATGCCGATATTTTCATAAAAAGAGTTAAAAAGATCACAGCAACGTTAAAATCGGTTGACACATTTATCAGTATCGGAGGGGACAGGCCTTGTGATTATGATTTAGACGGCCTGTTCCATGAAGGCTCCCCTGATGAACCGCCAATCAAAGTGCAGGATGATGACATCGCGACGTTGATTTACACCAGTGGCACTACCGGCAAACCAAAAGGCACGCCTTTGACC
>CALZJV010000416.1 GCA_945787595.1 uncultured Desulfobacterales bacterium
TATCTCATATTCAGCTACAAATTAGATCACTTGCTTCTGATTTCAAATCCGGGCTTTTTACCAGCAATATTTTGAATAAAGAACATACTTTTATCGCCAGGAAATCCCAAGCCCAGAGAATTTACGACTCTAATGTACCTCAACAAAAACTTCCACTGGATGAAGACTGGGATTGCTATGTTTCTAAACAGTTCAAAAGAAAACCGGAAGGAAAAATAAATTTTAGAAACGAGTTTACATCAAAACCTGAGCTTCAAAGGACGCGACAATTAAATATGTTGAATCTCGGGTGCGGTACCCGGTATCATCGTGATTGGGTCAATCTTAATTTTACCTCAACCGGTCCGGATGTAATTGCTCATAACTTATTCAAAGGAATACCATTTAATGGTGAATCTTTTGAAGTTGTCTACCATTCTCATCTATTGGAGCATTTTCCAAAGAGTTATGCACCCGGTTTTTTAAATGAATGCCACAGAGTTCTTAAACCCGGAGGCATTATACGAATAGCCGTACCGGATTTAGAGCAAATAGCAAGATCCTATGTCTATTTTCTGGAAAAATCCTTACAGGGAGACCAGGAAGCCCAAAAGCGGTATGAATGGATAATGATCGAGCTGTATGATCAAATGATCCGGAATAAATCCGGGGGTGAGATGCTTGAATTCTGGAAAAAAAACCCGATGCCGGCCGAAGATTTTGTGTTTAAAAGAGTCGGTCCGGAAATCAAAAGATCCATCCTGGGATTTAGGAATAATTCTATTATTAATTCAAAATGTGAAAACATAGATTCAAAGCCGGAAGATAGTTATCAGGAGTCGGATCTTCAAAAATTATCTCAGTTTCGGGTTTCAGGCGAGATACATCAATGGATGTATGACCGTTACTCCTTAAGCAAACTCCTTTCTGAAACAGGATTTTTTAATATTCGACAGTGCCATGCGGACGAATCCGATATACCAAATTTCAGATCATATTTGCTTGATACGGAAGAAAACGGGATGATCAGAAAACCGGATTCATTATTCATCGAGGCTAACCGGAATTAAACGCTTAAAATCATTTTCCCCTTAATTCGGAATATCCCATCAAATGAGGCGGACTTGATACGGGTGCAAGCCAAGCTATTCACCCTAAGAAATCATTTAAAGACTAACGGACACGCCTAAGTAAAAATGACTGCAGTTCCCGCTACGATAAAACTTGGCACGCAATTGATGAATTCCGGCCAAATGAATCAGGCCGAGGATCTCTGCCATCAGATACTGCATAGCAATGAGAACCATTCGGATGCGTTGCACTTGATGGGCTTAATATCTCACAGGAGGGGAAAATCCCATGATGCAATTGTTTTTATATCAAAAGCTATAGATAATAATCCTCATATAGCCGTCTATTTTTATCATTTAGGATACATTTATGCCACATTGGGTGAACTCGAGAACGCAATAAATGCATATAAGGAATCCATTTCCCTCAAACCCAACTTCGCCGAGGCAATAAACAACCTGGGTCTTATTCTGTATGATAAAGATAAGATCGACGAATCTATCATTTTATTTGAAAAGGCTATTCGACTAAAACCGGACTTTACAAATGCTTGTTATAATCTCGGAAAGGCATTCCAGGCTCAGGGGGATCCCCAGGCTGCGATTGTAGCGTATGACCAGATATTAAAGATATTGCCCGATTCGGCAGAAACCCGCTTCAATCGCGCGCTATCTCTCCTTTTGACTGAAAATTTTGAAGAAGGCTGGGTGGAGTATGAACAGCGCTTCCGCATTCTAAATGATCCAATAAAAAAGTGGAATGAAAAAGACGCTCATCGCTGGGAGGGTGCCTCTTTTGTTGGAAAACGGTTATTGGTTCTTGATGAACAAGGCATCGGGGACACGCTGCAGTTTATTCGCTACTTGCCGATGGTGAAAAAATTAGGTGGAACCGTAATCTTTGAAACCATACAACCGTTGATCAAACTTCTTGAAAATTTTCGAGGTATAGATGAACTATGGGACCGATCATCCTTCGAAAGATCTGAGTTGGCATTTGATCTATATATCCCTCTTATGAGCCTGCCCGGCATCTTCAAAACTAATGTGGAGTCGATACCCGCTGAGGTACCCTACATTTTCCCGGAGACAACAAAAGCTCAATATTGGCGACGAAGATTAAAAAAGGGTGAAATCAAAATCGGAATCGTCTGGGCGGGAAAAACCAGTGCTGAATACCTGAAAAACCGTATGTCCGGGTTGGAACATGTTCATCTTGGATGGGCTGGCCAACCAGCAAGCAAGTTTGCCAGTAACAGATTAACTCGGCTCGAATCTTTTGTGCAACTATCAAGGATTGAAGGCATCCATTTATACGGCCTGCAAAAAGGAGATGCCGCCCTCCAAGTGAAAGAATTATCAGGCGTATTCGATGTTGACAATCTTGGTGAAGAGTTCACTGATTTTTCAGACACTGCCGCTGCAATTAAGAACCTGGATCTGGTGATCTCCGTGGATACCTCTGTGGCGCACTTGGCCGGGGCTATGGGAAAACCCGTGTGGGTGTTGATTCCATTTGTTCCGGACTGGCGCTGGATGCTTGGGCGTGAAAACAGCCCCTGGTATCCGAGCATGAAGCTTTTCAGACAACCAAAAAAAGGTGAATGGGAGGAGGTCTTTCGACGGATTGTCGGGGAGTTACACGCTTTGGTTCACCAATAGGCGATGAAACCTTTGCCCCGTCTTTTTCCAGGTAATCTGTGACATATCAGCTCCTGCCCTGTCACCGATTAATTTGAGCGTATCTCGGTTTTGATAAGCCGCCTCAAGATGGGCAATGGTTTCGTCCAAATCAGGATCATCCCAAACCGCCTGAAGAACGCCCTCCGAATTTATATTCAAGGCCTTCATTTTTTTTATAATGAGCGAATTAGAGGGATTTATGATATCTTTGTGGCCACTGCTGAAAGCTGCGATGACCGGTTTGCCGCAGGCCATGTATTCCATGAGAACCAGATTGGTGCCGCCTTCGCATCGGTTGGGAAATAGTCCGACATCGGTATTTTTGTAAAGTCTGGCCATTTGGGCGTTTTCCCTTGGCAGAATATTGATGACGCGATCTATATCAATACCATTGGCATGAAGAATGCTATTAACAGCAATGAGATAATCCGACTCCGTGATCTCGCAGTTGATGTAAGGCGAGGTTTCCATGGTCTTCATGCTAAATGGCCATGGATTATACCAGGCAGTAACCAACATCACATCCGGATGCCGATCCTGCAAGACCTTAAATGCCCTGATGACGATATCCTGCCCTTTACGAAATTCAAATTTTCCCCCGGAAAATACGACAAACCGCTCTTTGAATAATTCCTTTTCACTATGAGCAGGGTTGAAAAGCTGAGGGTCTATGCCTTGAATGATTGTGGTGACGCGGTTTAATCCATGATTTTTTAAAACTTCTTCACACCATGTTGAACCGGTCACAATCACATCAAATTCATCAATGCCATTCTGGATGGACTGTGGCGGCAACACATTCATCTCAAAGAAGGTATATCCTGCCTTGAATGTACTTTTCAAATTGATCAACCAGGGTTGCAGCGTCTGATCTGTGATTGCCTGCAGCACCGGATGATCGACCCGTTGAGTGGCTTTGCCGATTTCCTGATTTTTTTTTTGGCGGTGATCAAGCTTGCTTTTGAGAAAATGATAATCCAGCTCATCACCGATATCGCCGGAATTAAATTGTTCCGTGATTAAAGTGGCCTCGCAAATGTCACTTATCTCCTTGACCAGGTATTTGCCGCAAATTCCCCATCCAAAATTACTGCCACAGGGAAGAATCAAATAAATCATGGATGCTCCATTTCTGACAGGGTGAAGATTAAAATATTATACCCATATAAAAATAAAAATTAAACTAAAAAAAAATGAATCAACCTTGGAAAACGAAAGAGTCATAGAAAGGCAGGAATTGCTGGAGGCTTTTAGCTTTCACTCTTCCGGTAACCAGAAAAAAGCCGAAGAACTATTTCAAAAGATAATTGGAGCCGATCCTCGGCATCCGGATTCGCTGCATATAATTGGCGGCCTTGCTTTTTGTTTGGGTGAAGAAAGAATAGCTACCGAGATGCTGAATCAAGCCATTCAGCTCAACTCCGACCGATCCCACTATTACGGGACTTTGGGCGATGTGTATAAGAAACAAGGAAATCTGGATAAGGCCTTGCGGTGTTATCAAAAAGCCGTGCATTTGGATCCGGCGGTCGCAGAAACTCTGATTTCGTTAGGCAACGTCTATCACCTTAAAGGCCGGGTGGCTGATGCAATAGCTTGCTATCAGAAAGCCCTGAAGCTAAAGGCGGACAGCGTACGGGCACTGGTCGGTTTAGGTACTATCTACAAAGAACTGGGCCGGACAAAAGGTGCGGAGACCCTGTATTCAAGGTCTTTAAAGGTGGAATCGAATGTCGGGGTCGAAATAAAATCGGCCCTACTTATGCCGGTGATTTGCGAATCAATTGAATCGATACAGCGCTATAGAGCGAAAATCAGCCGTCAGATCAAACAATTGAAATACAAGGACATCCACCTCGATGATCCCTACCTTCAGGTGGGCACAACAGGTTTCCACCTGGCCTATGACGGCATGTGCACAAAAGAGATTCAGCAAAGTATCGCTTCTTTATATCTTAAAACATGTTCTGATTTGTCATGGATTAATCCTGCCTGCTACAATAGAAAACAGAGAACCGGCAAAATTGTCATTGGAATCATTTCCCAATTCCTGCATCAGCATACGATCGGATATCTGAATTACGGTATCATTGAAAAGTTAAATCGAGATAGATTCCACGTAAACATCTTTCGTTTCAAAGGAAAAGATGACCCCCTATCGGACGCAATTAATATAGCTGCTGATGAGGTGACTTATTTGCCGGATCATCTCAAAGAAGCTCGTCGGATCATTGCTGCCCAGGCACTGGATATCCTGTTTTATCTTGATATCGGAATGGAAGCCCTGACTTACTTTCTTGCTTTTTCCAGACTTGCGCCGGTCCAGTGCACGACCTGGGGGCATGCCGATACCAGCGGCATACCCAATCTGGATTATTATTTGTCCTCGGTACATGCGGAACCTCCCAATGCTCAACAGCATTATTCAGAGCAACTGGTTTTGTTGAATAGATTTCCCATGTACTGTCGGTATCCCGAGGTTCCAAATGCAATACCGACCCGGGAAATATTTGGATTGCCGCCAAACCGTCATCTTTATATGTGTTGCCAGAGCCTTTTTAAATTTCACCCTGATTTTGATGCAATTATAAAAGCTGTCCTGCAGCGGGATCAAAACGGGATACTACTCCTGTTTGAAGGTAAATACGCGTCCTGGGGAAAATTACTGCGAAAGCGTTTCGCCCGCACGATACCCGAAGTGGTTGATCGGATTCATTTTCACCCGAGGGTTCCCGGAGAAGATTTTTTGTCCATTATAAGCTTGGCTGATGTCCTGATCGACACCATTCATTTTTGCGGAGGGTACACCAGTTTGCTGTGTTTTGCCTGCGGACTCCCCGTTGTCACGTTACCCGGCGCCTTCATGCGGGGCAGGATGACATATGCGCTCTACAAACAAATGGGTATTTTCGACTGCGTGGCCTCAGATATTCGATCTTTTGTGGATATTGCCTTCACCCTTGCCAATAATAAGGCGTGGAGAAACGAATCTGTTATTTGAAGACATGGAAACGGTGCATGAACTTGAACGCTTCTTTGAATGGGCCGTAAAAGAAGCAGACGGATGCCATCCTCGGTCAGCTCCATTTAGTAATCCAGAATGCCCTCAGAAGATGTGATATGCCCGTTCAATTAAAACAAAAAGGTGATATTTTATTAAATCAGGGGAAGGCACCTGAGGCCATTCAATGTTATCAACAAGCAATTCAACAAAAACCGGATTATGCTGAAGCATATAATAACCTTGGCATTGCATTTAAATATCAGGATCGGCTGGATGAGGCCATCACGTGTTATCAAGAGGCCATGAAATCTAGACCGGATTATGCAATTGCCTGCAACAACATGGCCAATGCACTCAGAGATCAAGGCAATTTAGTTGAAGCAAAGAGGCTTTACATAAAAGCCCTGAATTTGAAACCGGATTTTGCCGAAGTATTTAACAACCTGGGCAATGTCTTGATGGAACAGGGACAGCTTGTTGAAGCCATTTTAAAATTTAAAAAGGCGCTGCAAATAAAACCGGATTACGCCGAAGCGCATAATAATCTCGGCAATGCCTTTCAGGAACAAAAAGATTTTTCCGCGGCGATCCACTGCTATCAAAGTGCAATAAAATTTAATCCACAATACCACAAGGCATTTAACAATTTGGGGAATGCCTGCCAAAGACAGGGGCGGTTGAATCAGGCAATTATTTGTTATCAAAAAGCAATTGAATTAAGGCCTGATTATTTCGAAGCTGTCAACAATGTAGGCAATGCCTTGGTTGAATTCGGGAAAATACCGCAAGCGATTGCAAACTACACAAAAGCACTTGAAATGAATCCGGCTTACACGGTCGCACACAGCAACTTATTATTATCTCTGCAGTATCAGACCGGTTTAGATTTATCGACCTATTATACCGCGGCAAAAAAGTGGTGGCAGCAACACGCAGTATCTTACTTTCAGCCGGGCAGCATTAAAAACCTCATCGCCCCGAGGAAGCGATTGAAGATCGGCT
>CALZJV010000417.1 GCA_945787595.1 uncultured Desulfobacterales bacterium
ATTTTCATGTCGTGGGAAATGAAAAAAACACCGTCTCCAATATCATTTAAGAGCGCGTGCAGTAATTTTTCGAAAGAATCGAAGGTCAGCGTATGTTTGCTATTCATGGCCGTAATGTTACGGATTGGTTTGGAAATAACTATGCCCCGCAAAAAAGGAGAATAGACCATTGATAATTGAAGATTGAAGATTTGTGGAAGTCGCTTCGTTCCGCTATTTTATTATAATAGACAGAATACAACCATTCGTCATTCGTCAATCGCCATTCGTTACTCGCTTTTCTTAGAGTTTCTTCTTCGATCAGACTGGCCGCATAGCGCCCAGCGGCTGGGCTGACACCTGAAGCCTTAAGCCGCATCTAAAACTTGTTATCAGAAAAAAGTCCCTAAGCGCCTAATAATCGAGCACCCAGTTTGAACCATCGCAAAATTTGGGCTCGGCTCCCCACTCACTCTTTTGCAGCAGGGTTCTGATAGGATTTAAGAACCTCTAATGCTTCAGCGGTCGTCACTGGGATCTGATTCTTATTCGTCGAATTTTCCAGGAATTGTTTGAAAAGCAGCGTTAGTATCGGCGGCTCCAGACGAGCGCTTTTTAAAAGTTGATCATCAGTCAAAATTTGTCGGGGTGTTCCATCGGCTGCGATCTGACCATCGTTTAAAATAATGATCCGCTTGGCCAACAACGAGGCCAGGTTGATATCATGGGTGACGATGATCAATGTATAACCGTGATGACTATTTAAATGCTTAATCAGCTTAACCAGATGTCGCGTTATGGCGGGATCTAAACTGGCACTCGGCTCATCCAGCAGCAGCAGTGGGGGTTGCATGGCAATTAAACCCGCGAGCCCGACACGCTTCATTTCGCCATAGCTGAGTCGATGTATGGGGCGATTGGCAAGGTGCGAAACTTCCATTAAGGACATGGCGGTCGTGACCAGGCGGTCAAGTTCTGCTGGGGGTAAACCTAAGTTGGTTGGACCGTAAGCGATATCCTCACGGACATGGGTGCAGAACAGCTGATCATTCGGATCCTGGGCCATCATGCCGACATACTGAAACGCATCATAACGCGATTTCCGGTCGAGCCGATTTCCGCATAAATATATATTGCCCTCCTGTGGTGAGAGTATACCGGAGAATAATTTAAGCAGGGTGGTTTTGCCGGCGCCGTTGGGTCCGCACAAAACAACGAGTTCCCCGCTATCGACAGATAGTGAAATGTTATGCAAGGTTTTTCCACCGGCAAAGGCATAGGAAGCTGCTTCACAACGCAGGACCGGCTCATTTTGATTGACAACTTGCGGTGTGATGTCGCACTTATTCGGGCAAGTAGCAGCTTCGGTCTTGAAAGAGGGCTGCCTCTCCGAACGGGCCGATTCACCCCGGGCTGTCATGGATTCTTGAATGCGGTTCGCGCGATCATACGCTCTGAGAATCACTTGGGTGAGAATCATCGCCGTACTGCGCAGAGCGATACGGTAATTGCGAAAACCGCCTTTAGCGCGCGCGGCATCACGCATCTTAAAAAACTCATCAAAAAGCAAAAATGCATATCTGTAAGCGGTGGCGATAACGTTGATGAGCACATTCGGAATTTTGAACCAGTTGAGGGCATCCAGCACTTTGGCAAACGGTGTGGTTAGGAAGACGGCCGCCATCCAGGACATATCGCACGCCACCCGACTGGCGGCGGATAGACCCTGGACGACGCCTTCCCGATAAAAGGTCAGAGGGCCTAATGAAAAAATCGGGGTAATCCCGAAGCCGGCCGAAAAACCCACGAAAACAACGAGGGTGGCCCAGGCCGGTGCGAAGAAAAAAAATGTGAAAAGGCGATAGGGAATATTGGATAAAATGACCATAACCAAACTGATGCCAAACAACCCGATGGAAAGCCAAAGTTTTGCAGCGATCACATTCAACCCGATTGCCATGATCAATAGGGCCAGTTTAATCCTCGGATCCCAGCTGTGCAGTCCTCGATCTTGTTTAATTTCCTGATAGTCATGGATATAAGAAGCAGAGCTGGCTGAGAATTTATCTAAAAATTGATCGAATCCCATATAATTATTATCCTTTGTGGCGATTTCCCCATAGTAAATGCCACCAACGCCCGACAATGAAACCACAAATACCACCGGCTGAAAGCAGCAAAAGATTCCAGAGATCGCCCATTGATTCGGTATTGAGGTAAGGGTCCCTGGCCGGTCGGCCGGCCGCTTCTGCCATCTTTTCATTAACTGCTTCATCCATTCCCATAAACGATCCTTCTTCCACGGCTTCCTGATTGCTTGGGCGAGTATCAGATATGGTGGGAACCTGTTCTTCCTTGGCGGCGTTAGCGATGGACCCGGGAAAAAGCAGCAGTCCTGCAAAAACCATTATGAGTAGTACGTCTGTGGAACTATTTTTTACTACAACCCGCTTGGCTTTAATGATGCCAAGTTCCTGCAGCACATCAGGCCTTTGATGGTAAGCATATTGTAAGGCGAGACCGGTCACAACCATTTCAGCGATGGCTATCGGAAGTTGGGTGGGCAGGTACGCAGAGTAGATGGCAATTAAATAGCCTGTGAGAGAATATTGGGAATTGGGGGCTTGCGCAAGCGTTGTACCCAAGATCAGGCCGGAAGCGACATAGACCATAATATCGCCAATCAGACCGCCGGCAAAACCGGCGGCCCATAGGGGCAAGCCGGTCATGCGTGCCAGGCGAAACACGAGCCAACCAAAAAAACAGCCAAAAAAACCGAGCGCGACGACATTTGCACCCCAGGTTCCAAATCCCCCATGCGCAAAAAAAGCGGCTTGCAGTAACAGGCTGACACCGGTCAATGCGAACCCTATCATTGGGCCGAGTAAAATGCCAATTAACGGTGTGCCACAGGGGTGTGAGCTGGTTCCCGTAAAAGCGGGGAGCGGAATTAAGGAAATAAAAAAAATCAGGGCGCCACCCATACCCAGCAGTGGTTGTTTGTCCGGAAAATCACTTACAAATTTTTTCATCCGCCATACGCCGCACCCCACCAGAGCGATGCCGGCACCGGTATACATCACGGCCTCGCTGCCTGTGATAATACCTTCGGTAATATGCACGATTTGTCTCCTTTCAATTCTGCAGCAGATTTAGCCGAATGTTGGAAAGACAATCAATTTTATACCGGCCGGGTCAATTCTCATTTCCGATAATGTTACCAGCTGCAGAGTTGGGGCTGCTTCGGCAATTCCATATGGTTTTATCAATTTTTGAGATGAGTACGATATAGTTTGATAATAAAACCCCAAACGTCGTCTTGCAAACTTTTCCTTTTTTCTGCAGGATAGTTTGCTTCTTGAAAAAAAAATGAAAGGGCTTATCTTAGCTATTAGATTAAATCCGATTATCGCCGATACTTAATACCTACCCAACCCATCGAAAGGAGGTCCTCATGTCAAAAGAACTGATGGAATATTTCAACAAGCAACCCCGGTTAGGGACCCTCAGCACCGCAAATAGTGAGGGTAAAGTGGATGTGGCCTATTTCGGCTCAGCGCAAATGACCGATGAAAATACAGTCATTGTCGGTTTGGGGCACAACCGTTCTTTCTCAAATCTTCGGGAGAACCCCTACGGCGTTTTTATGATCATGCAGCCGGGCGAAGACCCTACCTCATGGAAGGGAGTGCGCGTTTATCTTAAAATGACCGAGTTCCAGGAATCGGGGCGAAAACTCGATGAAATCAGGGCCCGGATCGCCACGAAAGTGGGTGAAATGACCGCCAAAAAATTGATACATGCCTATGTGCAATTTGAGATCGATGAAATCCGGCCGTTTGCGGATTTTGGTCAGACTTGGCGCAAATCAATCGGAGCCGACTGACCTTTTTATTACCGGATGGACTCAGTCCGTTTGGATTATTTCATCCGGCTTTATTTGAGAGAGCAGATTCTTAAGGCGTTTGTCGGTCCCCTCCCGCGATAGTTCTTTTATAACTGCGAATTTTCCCAAAACTGCCTTTTTGGTGCCCAACGCCAATGAGGTAATCAGGAAACTAAAATCAGAACAATAGCCATTTTCAAATTTGGTTTGAAGTCCGGGCAATTCACTATCCAAGAGATAAATTTCCTGTAAAACGGCCATGAGTTGGTTGTCTGAGGTTTTCAGCTCCGATTTACAGCCGACTTGATCACAATAGTCCATCTCGGTGGTTATCGCTTCGGGCGCCATTTCAATGCCGTAGTGTTGCCACCTTTTAACTAACACCCGTTTCCCTTCGCGGCTCTGTTGTGTGTGATCTTGCCCCATTGATTTACTCCACAAACCGTAGGCTCGGCAGGCGAAGGTGCGAAATTCGTAATTGCCACAACGTCCTTTAGACAAAAAAGGACAGCCAATTTGCCGAATTGGATTGGTGAGATAGAATTCAACAAATTTGCGGGTTGCAGCCGTACGTTCGGCATCCGGCATTTGCTGCATCACCCGGAACCACTGTAATGCTTCCATCAGTGTCATTTCAGGCAGAAAGGCACAACAGGTGCCCGGTTGTTCGCAACCGCACATCGTTTCGGGTAATTGTTGATATAGGCTTTGGATTTTCGCGAAAACCGGTTGGGCTTTCTGGGTAGCTTCTTTAATTTCCGTAATTAGACTCATGGTATGCCCTGAGCGAGTAACGGGTCAATATAAGGTCTCCTAATTGGCCAATCGACCGAATCAGCTAAAATTTGAGATGTTTTAAGTGCTAAGGACTTGAATCCCGCTATGTTGATGTCTTCCAGAAAAATCTTAGGCACCCCGATTTTTTTCCTTGTATCTTTTCTCAATTTCCGCGACTAACTCTTCCTGCATGGGTATGATGCTCTCGTATACCAGCTCGCCGTCCAGGGCGACACTGGGCAGTGATTTGGCCTTCAGCTCTCTGAAACGCTCTACACCCTCCCGGGTGCGCATGTCCCACTCCTGCACCTCAATGATTTCCTGGATGTTATCCGGTAAAACCTTTACCGATTCCGCCATATAGACGCAGGCGATTCATTGATTGAAATCGGTCAACAGGACATCGACGGTGACGGGCTCACTCATATTGACCTCCTCATACTTCAGCGTTCATGACTTTGAGGTGAACGGTTTCCAAATCTACTTCTAAAATACCCCAATATATTCTGATGTTATCCGAATTTAAAGGCTAAAGAGCAGGGTAGGTGGTTGACATTGAAAAGAAAATGTACACCAACGCCATTGAAGTGGATATCGTCCAATAGTTGATTTTTTTGCAGAAAAAAGACGATTTTAAGGGAGTGGTTAATCAAGACCGGTTTTCAAGAATGTTTTTGCCGACTTCCATGAATCCATCAGAATTTGAAGTGTTCCCTGGCGGATTTCTTCGCGGAAATCGAATAGCGTATTAAACTCATCTGAGTTTTGTTTCATTGTCTCCTGCGACATGATCGGGGTGGATATCAAAAGAGACCGTTCATAATTTTTGAATAGCCGACGGGCCATATTCACGCTTAAGTTACCGAAATCTTGATCAAATATTCTTCGCCAATGGCGGGTCCACCCTGGAATCATAAAAAAAGTTCCGGCTACTTTGCATTGTTCCTCATAGTAGGCGCGGCGGCCACCGATAATCAGGCCGACACAGTCATCCACCGGATGGTCTTCATCCATCGGGATAAATATCGGTACGCCGGCATCGGATAAAAGTTCATCCGGTTTTTCAAGTGCA
>CALZJV010000418.1 GCA_945787595.1 uncultured Desulfobacterales bacterium
GGCACAAAAAACCGATGCCAAAGGCATTACCGTGCAGTATGACTATGATACCTTGCGCCGTCTGACGGCAGTACGGTTTCCGGACGCAGCCCAGGATATAACCTATACCTATGACGCAGGCAGTTATGGTGTAGGCCGGCGCAGCGGCATGACCGACCCCGCCGGTGTCGCCGACTTCGAATATGACAGCCGCGGCCGCCTGGTAGGCAAAGACAGTACCATCGCCGGACAGTCCTATTCGATCTCGCGGGGTTTTACGCCCGGCGGCAGGTTGAATTCCTTTGTCTATCCTTCGGGCAGAACCATCGATTACACCCGCTATGGTTCCGGTCGGATCCAGACAGTCGCGACCACCTATAATTCTGCCACCGTCAACCTGGTCAACAACCTGTCTTACAATCCTTTTGGTCCTGCCAAAGGCCTGGGTATCGGTTCCGGCGGGACGGTCAACAATACCACCAATCAAAGCGGTAACCTTGAGGTCATCAATCCCGGCGAGCAAATGGAGCAGGTTTACACCTACGACGGCAACCGCAACCTGCGGTCCATTCGCGGCACGAATACGCCCTGGTATAATCAGGACTTTGGCTATGACGCCTTAAACCGTCTTTTGAGTGCCGACGGGGTTTATGGAGCGATGGACTTTACCTATGACGACGTCGGCAATCGCCTGACCCGCGCGGTAGACAGCCAGGTCGACACCTATACCTACCAGCCGGGTACCGGCCGGCTGGCTCAGATTACCGGGGCCAATCCTGCGGCCTTCAGCTACGATGCCAACGGCAACATCACGGATATCGACAGCAAAACCTTTGTGTACAACCAGAACAATCGGCTCGTGCGGGTGGAAGAAGGGCTCGACATTTTAGGACAATACACCTACAATGGTTCATGGCAGCGTCAGATCAAGGAAGTGGCCGGGGTTGAGACGGTATTTCATTATGATTTTGATGGCAATATCATCGCCGCAAGCCTTTCGGACGGCACCATGACGGTTGAGTACCTGCAAGTCGATCAATCCCGCATGGCGATGGTGAATGTCGCAACCGGAGCGCTATACTTTTTCCATAACAATTACTTGGGCACGCCGGTGCTGATGACGGATACTACCGGCACGGTCGTCTGGGAAGCGGATTATAAACCGTTTGGTGAGGCCGGCGTTAATCCGAATTCGGCGGTGGTGAATAATTTTCGGTTTGCCGGCCAGTACTTTGATGAAGAAACGGGGCTGCATTATAACTACTTTAGATACTATGATCCTCGAACCGGGAGATATCTGACGCCGGATCCCATTGGGCTAAGGGGAGGCATCAATCTTTACCAATATGCTTCAGCAAATCCAATAAATTCTGTAGATCCATTTGGTCTCATGTCTGCGACGAGCGCCGCCGCTATAAAAGCAATTATGGAAAACAAAAAGATTAGTCTTCCGGAAAAAATGGAAATCATAAAAAATATTCCTAAAAACCTACCAGACCAAAACTTGCACAATACTTACATGACCCATGATTTTCCTACTTCAGAGATCGTAAGAGCTGGCAAAAAAGCAATCTATGAAATACCACCTCCTTCTGAGGAATTTTTAACAGATCTATCTCAACAATCTGCTATTTTCGGGACGGGTTGTGCGTTAGCTGGCGCCGAACCAGCTGCTGCTGTTTTTGGTGGCATCGCACTCAGCTCAAATGCTTTAAGGATTTATTTATATTCTGATGATATTGCCGGAGAGTCAGCAAGAGACTCTGCTAAGTTATTTGTTCCACCACCTTATAATCTTTTTTCTGATCCCATAATCGACAATTTATACTACTACTATCAAAATGATTTTTAGTAGTATCACAATACAGATTTGAAAAAAATTAAACCAGTTTAAGAAAATTTATATATATTCAAAAAATTATCATTTATCATTTGTGTTCTCAATATTTATATGTTTAGAATTTATGAAAAATTATCAGCTAAATTTATAGTGAATAAAAAAAGGATGTTAGAATGGCTTTTGTCATTGTGGGTGCCATATTATGTTTAGCTTCTTTAGGAATGATGGGTAATCTGAAGACCGCGATTTTTGGAGGAGTACTTTTAATTATTGGCCTATATTGCATTAAGAAAGGACGGGATAAACTGGGTTGGAGAAAAATGGATAAGCATTAAAAATAGGGAAAAGATCAAGGACACCTATTAATAGGCATATCACGTCTTAGATATTAAACAATTAATAAGGCAAAGGCAGTTGGAGATTTAACTCTGACTGCCTTTTTGTTTTAATTGCCGTTATAAAATCGACTCCATCCTTACCCCGGGCGGTGGGTGGGATAAGAATAAAATCAGCCCCGCCGCTTTCCTTAGCTGTTGAGTTTGCGTCTGGCGTGATAAATGCCGGTGTACATAATGCCGCTTTATCGGACGGCATTTTACCACTGTCATTTAAATAGACAAAATTCTGTACGATAAAGTCCAATATGTAGCAATGCATCAAATCATGACAGCCCCGCTCTTCGAGCTGCATGGACGTGGGTGGGTGGGGCAATAAGATTGAGATTAGCTGCGGGCCTAAGTTTAAGATCTCATCCGAACCGCGGCCGTACCGCTTTTATCTATCCTTTACTTTTTCGATAAACGTTGTAGCATCGACGATCTGGATGCCTTGGTAGTGCTTGAGATTGCGAAGGTGCGGGTCTCTGGAGACGATGTAATCGGCCTTTTTTTCCAGGGCACAGGCCAAAAACTTGTTGTCGGTGGGATCATCAGCGATTTTGTCGGTGTGGTAAATATCTTTTGAGATGATTGCTTTTCTGAAGATCAGCCGGAAAAACCGTTTGATGGTCTTGTCTTTGGGCTTGAAGTGTTCTTTGATCCGCGGGTGGTTGAGCACCCGGCTGATCTCTTTGATAATCTCAACAGAGGTGATCAGTTCAAAGTCCTGGTTGATCCACAGATCCTGAAGCTGAGCGGAAAAAGAATCTTTTGCAAACAGTCCGCTGATAAACAGATTGGTGTCGATGACCGCCTTTAGTTTACGCTCCAACCAGTGCCTTCCTTTGTTTATCCTGCTTTCCTTACGGCATCAACGGCTTCATCCACAATGTTCTCGATCTGCTTATCCGAGTAATCTTTAGCTCCTTTTCTAAACTCGGCCACCACGCTGCGCATCTCTTTACTCCAAGCCGCATCTGTGCGGGACGGCATAATCTGTTGCAGTTTGCTTTTGATAATCATGCTCTCAATGATGGTTTTAAGGGCCTCTTTATCTTGAGGCGTTAATGTTGAAACCTGCTCGAACTGTTCTAAAAGTTCTTTATCCTGGATTTTTGACGGGACAATGCCTTCGCCTTCGTCAAAAATCAGTTCGTCGGCTGTAACGGCAAGCGTTATGGCGATATTTTTGATGACCTCCAGCGTGGGTGAAGAGTTGCCCTTTTCATAGCGTCTCATCTGAGCGATTCCAATGCCCGCCCTTTGGGCCAACTCTTGTTGAGTAAAGCCTTTATCCTTTCTTAATTTAGCCAGTTTTTCTGCAAACGGCATCTTCGTTCCCTCCGGTTTTGCGGTTTTTAGGTTGGGGGGATTATAGCACGAGTTTATCGATTTTTCGTTATTATGAGATCGATTGCCTATGATTGTCCTAGGCAAAACATATCATAAGAGATATTTAAGCTATCATTAAAAATATCATAAAAGATACTAATCATTTTTTTTAATTTTAGCAACTTTTTTATTGACAGCTTTTTAATGCGGGGATGTTCGGCAGAAAAAAAGGCCATCAGCTTCAATTACTGTGGCAGGTCGCAGCTGATGGCCCAGGGCGAGTTCCAAAAGGGGTATCCTTTTGAAACAGCTTTCTTTTTCTATCGGAACTCCCATCAAAAATCAAGGGAAAGGAGGTGAGCACATTGAATACAACCTGCTTTGAGACTACGGACATTTTTAGAGGGGCATTTTTACTGCGCAGCGGCGATGACCTGACCGGGGTCCGCGTCCGCAGCAACGGCAAACGGGTCGCAACGTTTTTAATTGCCGGCGAGAACCTTGCCGGGGGAACATCTCTTGTCTGACCAAGCTATGTGCTTGTGATTTATTAAGAAACCGGCCAAATATAGTCGTTTTTCAGTCTTAGGCTGCACTTATCAGGGGCAAAAACAGGGTTGTAAGGACTTTGGGATTCCTTAAGCTCATGACCTTCATTATTCTCCAACTCTTTACGGCCTATTGCCTTTACACCTAAGTTTAGCTCTGGTCTCCATCACAAATTCTTTGTCCCCGACCCCGGTTAAATAAAACAACCAGATTTAACAGGGCAGGCACCTATGCTTTCCGTTCATTTTGCATCGCGTTGATTCGAACTATTTTTCAAAACCTCATCTACCCAATATGGCAATATTTATTAAGAAAATGAGCTAAAATTGTGGTATTCTGTCCGTCGAGAACCTCCGGGTCGAACGATCAATTTTATAAAAACAGATAGAGCGCAACGTTTCCTTAATTTTAGTCATTTTAGGCAATTTAGCTCACTTAGGCTCGAGTTTTTCATGGTTTGCAACGCAATTTCCACCGGCGTCGATATTACCTTTTTTTGGGTTATAATTCCATTCTTTTTAACCCGCCCTCAGCACCCTGCCATACTTTTTGTCCTTAAGATATCTTCCTTCTTCAACAACAAGTTCACCGTTGATAAAGACCTTCTCGATCCCCGTCGGACGCCGGGCTGTTTCTTTGACAGTTGTATTGTCCGCTATGGTGACCGGGTTGAAAAGAACGAGATCGGCAAAGTAGCCGGGTTTGATTTCTCCCCTTTCCGCAATCCCCATCCAGCGCGCCGTTTTACCGCTCATCCGGCTAATCGCGTCACTCAGACTCAATGTCTTTTTTTCCCGGACAAACCTGCCGAGTATGCGCGGGAAAGCACCATAAGAAGCCGGGTTGGGAAAACCGCTTGACCTCACAATGGTGTCGGTTTCAAAAAGGCAGAGTTCATTTGCCATTAATTTTTCGATAAGCTGTTCACTATTGTCATCTCCGCTATATCCGTAAGTTAGCTGCAATGCCTTACCATCGCTCTCCTTAATGATTTTTAACATGGCTTCTACCGGATCGATGCCCTCCTGTTTCGCAATTTCCACCAGGCTCAACCGGTTATACTTCTCGCCGGCGGGGTAACCTGCATCCATGATCTGAATGTCGGACATGTTGAACCCGACAAGAAATTTAGCCATGCTCAACTCGAACTTGAGTCTCCTGATTGCTCTATGATTTTCAAGGTTATACTCCATGTTCTTTGCAAACCAGGCCGGCAGGAAAACAGCGAGATAGGTGTTTCCACAAAAATGTGGATAAATGTCCCACATGACTTCAAGTCCCTTTTCTTTCGCTTCTTCAACCATTTTGACTGCTTTTTGAGCTGTCGGCCAGCTCTTCCTGCCGGCGAAGATAAAATGAGATATCTGCAGCCTGGCTCCGGTTTCGAGCCCGATGGAAAGTATCTCATCCAGAGCCCTCAAATTATGTGGCTTGCCTAAAAAAGGTATAATCGGATAAGAACCGGAATACTTTGACAGGGCTCTCATATGCACAGTCAAAATGCGGCCGTTGTCGGATGCGGCCCTGGCCATAGCCAGCAGATCGTCTCTGGTGGAAAAAAGTCCAGGCGGATACATCAGGCCGAAAGACAGCCCGAAGGCACCGCTGTCAAAAGCCTTGGCGAGCAGGG
>CALZJV010000419.1 GCA_945787595.1 uncultured Desulfobacterales bacterium
TATTTTTAAAGAACAAGCCCGCGGAGAAACCCATTTTATGGAGTCCCTTTCCCTGATCAGATTCGATGAGAAAGTCAAGGCCCAAAACTTTGCACTGGAAGACCTGAGCGGCAACAAGGTGCACCTGGAGGATTATCGCGGAAAAGTTATTTTCCTGAATTTTTGGACAACCTGGTGCCCGGCATGTCTTGTGGAAATGCCATCCATGGAGAAGCTCTACAGAGAGTTTAAAAATAAAGACTTTATCATACTGGCGGTAGATATGCAGGAAGATTCGGAAACAGTAAGGAAATTCAAGGCAAAGTTTAAGCTGAGTTTTCCTATCCTTTTGGACACAGATGGTGTCGTTGCCTCATACTATGGAGTCAAGGCCATACCAGCCACATACTTCATTGACCGTATGGGCTACCTCTATGCTGCTGCCATGGGAGCACGTGACTGGGGCGGCGAGGATGCCTTTCTGCTGATCAAACACCTGTTAGATAAATAATCCCGATTGTATGGGAAGCGATGAACATAATGATTAGCATGAAAATCGTTCGATATTTTTTTCAATCTCTATATATCCGCTCAACTTCATGGCCATGAATCACTGTATTAACTGGATCTATAGCCAGTGGTTTTCCCGAATACTCCCTGGGAATGGTTAAAATGAAGGTGGCGCCCTTACCATACTCGCTTTTAACTTCTATATCACCTCCCATATCGAGTACGCTTTTTCTGCAACTGGCCAGCGCCAGTCCGTGCCCCGTTTCCTTATCGCGGATGTATAACAAAGCTGTGAAAATAATTTCCGCAGAGGTCATCTTTCCTTTCACTCGGTATATTGTCATAAGGACAGACGGTTTCCGTATCTATTGGGAACCATCCCATAGATGAAATATAGATCTCACACGTATTCAGATTGACCTTTGACCCTTCAGTGGCACAATTTATGAATTTAACTGATTGAATAGGAATAATTGCTGATATCAATATGTTAAAAAATCTTGCAATCAAGACACTAATTTCTTAGAGTTGATGCAAACTTAGGACTAACTGATTAAAAAGATATTCATTATTAAAAATTATTATGCAGATTTTTCCGATTAAAAAACTGTATCTGCCGGCGTTATCCATTGTTGCCGTGGGATTTCTCCTGCTGGTCCTAATCAGCATATCCACCTACCGCAACCTGGATCGCCAGAAAACCATGGCTCTCAGTTTTCTTCAGCGGCAGGGAGAAAGCCTGATTCTCTCCCTTGAAGCAAGTGCCCGCACAGGGATGAAAACCCTCATGTGGCAGGAAGTGTCCTTGGGCAGTCTTTTACAGGAAACGGCCAAAGGTAAGGATATCGCATATGTATATATTGTTGATAAGCATGGGACAATCGTCCACAATTCGGATCCATTAAAAGCAGAGGCTATTGTCGACTGGAAACCCCATATTACCCAAGAAGATCAGATTGACAGCCGGATAAAGAAACTACCCGATAGTAAACAGATATATGAGCTCGCAAAATTATTTTCACCTATGTATGAACCTACAATGATGCACCATAGAAATAGCCAGATTGGTTTGGACTCAGGACATATGGCAAGCACTCATTCGCATCGCGGAGATACCATTATACTTGGTATGAAAATGACGGCTTATGAGCAGGCGCGTCACGCAGATATTCAGCATGCTTTTATTATGGCAGCCATGGCAGCCATCATTTTAATTCTTGGATCGGGGGCCTTTTTTTTTATTTTTGTTATCCAGAATTACTACCTTGTGGATAAAACCCTGAAACAAACCAAGGATTACACCCGTGAAGTCGTCGCCAACATGGCCAACGGATTAATAAGCGTAGATTCAGAGGGAAAGATTGTTTCCTTTAACTTATTAGCTCTAGAACTTCTCGGCATAGAGGAGTCAGAAGCGCATGGTATGGATTTAAGAACATCGATCGACTTTGAAATATCAGACATCCAAAGCACATTGACAGAATGTGTTCCCGTACTTGATTATGAAATCTATCATTCGCGCAAAGATGGCGAAATGGTCCCACTGGCTTTAAGTGCGACACCAATTAAAGATGGAAAAGAGGGGTGTGAGGGCGCGGTGATAATGTTGCGGGATTTGAGAGAAATTAAATTTTTACAGGAGACGGTTAAGCGCTCTGAAAAACTGGCTGCCATCGGAGAACTGGCGGCCGGTGTTGCCCATGAGATTCGTAACCCTTTGAGCTCGATTCGTGGTTTCGCACAATTTCTGAGACATTCCTTGAAAGATAAACCGCAAGAGAAAGAATATGCCGAAACAATGGTCACCGAAGTTGACCGCATAAATAGAGTCGTTACCGATCTGCTCACATTTGCACGGCCAATGACGGTTGAAATATCTCCAACGGATATTACAGAACTTATTGAACATTCCATCCGTTTAGTGGAAGCAGATGCACTAGCGCGTGACGTAAAAATTCAGATGCAAGTTTCAGATCTAACCAAACTTCCATTGGACGCCAATCAAATAACCCAGGCGCTCTTAAACCTTTTGCTTAATGCGCTGCAAGCATTGCCTCCCAAAGGTAACATTGAGATCGGCGCTGAGTTGGATGCAGCTGAATCACAGCTGTATTTATGGGTAAAAGACGATGGCCCCGGTATCCCTCCCAATCAAATACAAAAGATCTTTGATCCCTTTTATACGACCCACGAAAAAGGCACCGGACTTGGTCTTGCCATTGTCCATAAAATCGCTGAAAACCATAATGGTGAAATTAGAGTAGACAGTCCGCCCAAAGGGATGGCCCGGGGTTGCTGTTTTTCCATTATTATACCAATAATCGTCAATGGAATAACAAGAGACAAGTTTAAAAGGACGGAAATCAAAAAGGCTCTGTATAAGGAGAACAAATGAAATCAAAAATCCTTGTGGTCGACGATGAGCGTGCTCATCGACAGATGATCGATGCCGTCCTCTCAGCCGAGGGTTATGAAATTGCGCAAGCTGATAATGGACAGGCAGCTATTGATGCTGTCGCAGAAAAATTCTACGATCTGGTCATAATGGATATTCGCATGCCGGAACTTGGCGGAATAGAAGCGCTTAAGAAAATAAAAACGATCAGTCCGGGAATACCTATCATTCTTATGACCGCTTATGCCTCGGTCGGCACAGCCGTAGATGCCCTCAAATCAGGCGCATCAGATTATTTGACCAAACCGCTGGACATCGAAGAGCTTAAGATTCTGGTCGCCAAAACCCTGCGAATCCATCAACTCGAAGAGGAAAATATCTATCTAAAGGAAAGATTGAACGACCGCTTTGATTTTTCAAACATCATCGGCCAAAGCCCGGCTATGAACAAACTATTTGAAACCATGGCGTTGGTGGCACCCTCTGAAGCCACAGTTCTCATTATTGGTGAAAGCGGGACAGGCAAGGAACTGATTGCCAACGCTGTTCATCAGAACAGTCCTCGTAAGGACCGGCCCTTTATAAAAGTCAATTGCGCCGCCTTGCCTGAGACACTTTTAGAGAGCGAGCTGTTCGGTCACGAGAAGGGTTCCTTCACTGGAGCGATAGCTCGTAGACAGGGTCGCTTTCAACTGGCCCACAAATCCTCTATTTTTTTGGATGAGATCGCTGAAATGGCGCCTGCCACCCAGGCTAAAATTCTGCGGGTACTCCAGGAACGAGAATTTGAACCTTTGGGGAGCACCCAAACGATAAAAATAGATACCTTGGCGCCGGTCGTTTCCGGGAAGACCTTTACTATCGACTTAATGTGGTGACTCTTGACGTTCCGCCATTGCGTGAGCGGCGTGAGGATATCCCGTATCTGGCGGATTTTTTTCTGAAGCAATATGCAGATAAAAATCGCCGACTCATTAAAGGATTTACCCCAAGGGCAATAGACTTGCTTATGCGCTGCAATTGGCCTGGAAATGTGCGCGAACTGGAAAATGTCACTGAACGCGCCGTCATCATGTCAAGGGGTGAGGTAATCACTCCTTTGGAATTCCCAAATGATTTACAGGAATTAGATGAAGAATTAAAAGATTCGCAAATCAATTTAACCCCGGGTAGATCACTCAAGGAAGTCGAGAAAGCAATGATCCTGAGGACACTGGAGGAGACCGACGGCAATCGTACCCATGCTGCCAGGATACTGGGAATCACCCGCCGGACGTTGCAACTTAGGCTTAAGGAATACGGCATTAATCCGCCCTGATCTTCGCCCGGATTTGGCTGGCAGATTTTTTTCCCCGCATTTCCAAAAAATAGCACGCTCTTTTCTATGCCAGTCGATAGGCCACCGTCCCACTGGGATGAACATACCAGCCGGGATCTTTATCATAGGAGCGCAGGTGGTCCCTTACTTTGACCACCGTAAACATTCCACCCATTTCGATATTGCCGAAAGGCCCCTTGCCCATCATCATTGGCAGAGTATTTTTGGGTCCGGTCATATGGTCAACATGCTCGGCATGCTCTGCCATTCCCTTTTCGCCCATCGCCATGTACCCGGGAAGCATTGCCTGTATTTTTGCTTCCAGGCCTTTTTGATTAACCCCCAGTGTGTTGGGCACATCATGGCCCATGGGGTTCATGGTATGATGGGATTTATGACAATGAAAGGCCCAGTCCCCCGGGGCATCGGCTATGAACTCAACATCGCGGGTGGATCCCACCGGCACAAGAACGGTGGTTTCCGGCCACTGACCGGCCTCAGAGATCTTACCACCGTCAGTGGCGGTAATGCGAAACGCATGCCCGTGGATATGGATCGGGTGCTCGTCCATACTCAAGTTGGCAATCCGTATGCGCACGCGATCTCCGGTTTTAACCACCAGATGATCGATGGCGGGAAACACTTTGCTGTTAAAACTGAATATGTTGAAATCCAGCATTATCGCCGGGTCCGGCCGATAGGTTCCAGGATGAATGGCCCATTCGTGCAGCATGATCGCAAAATCGCGGTCAATCTTCGGATCTTCAGGCTTCTTCGGATGAACTATGAACATCCCCATCATGCCAACCGCCAGTTGAACCATCTCATCGGCGTGGGGATGATACATGAACGTCCCATGCTGACGCAATGTGAATTCATAGCCATATGTTTCTCCGGGTTTGATGTGCGGTTGATTTAACCCACCGACCCCATCCATGCCGTTGGGTAAAAAGATACCGTGCCAGTGGATGGTGGTGTGCTCCGGCAGTTTATTGGTTACCAGAATCCGCAGGCGATCCCCTTCCACGACCTCTATAGTCGGACCGGGGGTCTGACCGTTATAGCCCCAGCACTTGACTGTCATTCCGGGACCAAATTCCCTTTCTATCGGCTCGGCGATCAAATGAAATTCTTTGACACCATTTTTCATTTTATAGGGCAATGTACTGCCATTGGGGGTCGCCACCGGGGTGAAGGGTATATTTTTTTTCTCACTTTTTCGGTGGCCGCCGGTCGAATGGCTGGTTTGCGCACGTGCGGTTTTGAACCAGGAGCCGCCGGCCAGTGCCGTTAAAGCGGAAACGATCATTTGACGTCGGGTAAGCATGGTAGTGCTCCTTATTCTTTATCCTGTTTTCCCAGGATTTTATTTTGCGAACTGATACCGGATAAAGACTCACTTAAGGGATCAGGAAGACTTTTCATGGATTTCTGCGATTTATCATGAGAATGCTCGTCTTTATCCATTTGGTCGAGAGGCGGTAGCCGGCCACCGACAACGCGCTGAATCTGTGCCCGCGTTATCCAGTAGTCGCGTACCGTCTCAATATATTTCTGATAGTTATCAAATTCATTTTGCCTGGCAATTAGCAAATCAAATACGCCGGTTAGCATATAGTTGTATTCCTGCAAAGTTAAATAAACGATGCGCTCCTGCAGGGGAAGTATTACCTCTTTATAATGCTCAACTAAATGGCGATGCATCATCAACCGCCTGCGCAATGAGCGAACCTCAGATCGAATATCTACGGCTTGCGCAGCCAACCGTTTCTGGCTCTGTCGAAACCGGGCTTCCAGCCTTGCTATGTCGGCCTGGCGCTGATTGAAAATGGGCAACTCCAATGTCAGCGAAGGTCCGGTAACCCATTGGCCGTCCGTGTCGCGCTCGGTGCTGATTCCAACGTCAGCTTTTCCAATCCACCGCCAATCCAATGTAATCCCCAGGGCCTGGGCCAGCACTTCTACCTCCTGGCGGATGGATGCAAGGTCCAAACGATTTTTGATTGCCAAAGATTCCAGATGTTCCAGGCCAATTTCTTGAGCCGGCATATCCGGCAGTTGATGGGGTATTTTCAATTTCGTCTGAACACCCCATAATCCCATCAAACGGATCAATTGCTCTCGGGATTCAGCGACTAACGTAACACTTTCGGCTTGAGCTATTCTAACCTGTTCGTAATGCCCCTGTTCGCTAGCCAGGTGCAGATCGCTGATATTGCCTGCCAAGTGCATACGGCGGGCCATTTCATAGGAAGCCGCGGCGGCCTCGGTAATATGCTGCTGCATTTGTTTGATTTGTGTTGCGCCAATTGCCTGGTAAAATACTGCTCTTACATCGGCGGCCAACTTGAGTACCTCATCGGCCACCCTCAGCTTAACCTTTTCGAATTGCATGGCGGCCAGCTTTTTACGTGCCGGTAGCATCAGGATGTTGAGAAAATTTTGGGTGACCTCGAATTCAAGGTTAGTCATGCTCGGTGATTTATCCGGAAACCGCGCCTGTCCAAAAAAGACCGGATTTTCTAGCAGGCCGGCTTCGACAACATCTGCCTGGGTGACACCGAGGTCCTCATAGATCGCCTGAAGATTCTGGTTGTTCAGCAAGGCAATCTGGACCGCCGCATCGACGTTCAATTCATTTTTAAGCAAGTCATCGAGTGCCCGGGAAATCTGCTCGTCAGCTGTTGAGCCACGATTCCAATGCAGCCGGTAATCGATTCTCCGGTGGACCAATTTTTGTACATCACCAAAACCGGCTTCTTTGGGAACTTGGGCACACCCGGCAATCACAAGTATAAGCAGGGGTAGGATAACTGTTGGAATATGAACGGATCGGCTCATCAATTGTGCTCCTGATGCTGGTGATCAGATTTTTCTGTTTCAGCTCCAGTGGAATTTTCCGGAGCCTTAAGGTCTTTATTAAGCATTGGCTTCATTTTATGTGTAGGGCTGTTCTCACTCCCTGGTAGTGGCATAGAATGGCCATCGGTAATTTTCATTTCATTGATCGACATTTTCTCTTGAAAAGGATTTGGTGTCATTGTGTAGACCGCTTCCACCGCATCAGGATATGCCGGATGGTTTGCGGGCAAATGTGTCGGCACCGAGTCGCTGGCACAACTCATAATGAACAGCACGGCGCCAATTATAAAAATTTTTCCGTAAACGCTTATACTTGCATTTTGCATAGCTACCATCCTTTTAATTTTTTTAAAAATTTTGCATTTTATTTTACAGAAATTCAGTTGCCTGATGGCACAACTAACTGTCCCAAGCAAATCGAAAATTGTGCTATCCACCCTTAACGCGCCAAATTAGTGCTAAATTTTTGCGCATATAATCAGCCGAGTTTTTAAGTTACTGCATAATTATTTCGCACCCACCACATTTCCAGCATGGCCCTGATGGTGACAAAACCAAAAACCACCCCGAAAAGACCTCCCCCGGGGATATGAAGCCAGAAGAAAACCGGAGAAATATATATTTTCAGCCAGATGGCGGCAATATCAATGAAAACACCGACAAAAGGCAGTACGACCAGCCAGGACCGAGTTCTAATCCCAAGATCCAGAAATAGGGTAATGGCACCCATAATAATAAAAATCATGTTCATCCCGAAAAAATGAATATGGGTCCATTTAAGGATCCAGACGAACTGTTCTGAGTGAAGAATCGAAGGTTCATCAGCCTCCATTACTGCTAGCTCCTCGGCAAACAGATCGCCGCGGCCCCGGTCATTTGCGGCAGCTTCATCAGTTTGTTCCATTTCCTGCGTCGATTTGCTGCCCCGGTGTTCCATCTGCGAAGACGAAAAGAAGGTTGGTATAATGTCATGCACGATGATCTGTCCCATGGCACCGGCCATCGCGAGCGCCATGGTTAGAATAACCGCTGAGACCAATGCTTTGGCCGGTATTGGAAACGTTTTAAGTTTTGGCCAGTTTGGGTTTTGATTTTCAATATTTTTCGTGTTCAATTGGTAAAGGCTCCTTTCTTATTCACAGATTGATTCCAATAGTCTGCCAACGATGCCGTCGAGATTTGATGATAAGCTCTCACTGACCGGTAAAGTTGGATCCGACGTACTTTCCATTTGAATTAAAAAAGATGTATACCGCCTTGGGATCTCCTTCTTTGCGCTGAAAAGAAACGACGACCTCATCATTGCCCTTATTTTTTCGTTTTGAAATAGCTACGTTTTCTAGACCGGTTTCCCAGCTCTGATCCAGTTTACCTTTGGTGACAAGTTGATCGAATAGCTTTGTCGCTTTTTGCAGCGCCTGTAATTGAGTGAATTTATCTGAGTGTTTACCGCCATGTCCAAATGCAAACGTCGTGGAGGTGATTAAAACAAGGATTAACAAGCAAATTTGCGGTAATTTTTTTGTCTCAAATGGATGTTTATATTCCATGATCGTTACCTCCTTCTCTAATAATTTTTCATCAACTCATTTTTATAATTGTTTTTGCATCAATTATGCCACCTTTAGAAACCCGTTGCCGCTATTTTATAAAGCTTCTTATCTAAGATTGGCAACCTCTGGCTGTGATTTGGCAGCCAATTTTATCATATTGATTTCGGGGAAGGGTGGATAGAAAATTCGCATTTTTTACCCCGTCCGCAACCTCCCCTGTGAAAAAAATTCGCAGAGGAAAAATATAGACCGTGAATACAGCGACCAGCAGGAAAACCGACCCCGAGGTTAGGAGGAATGATAAACGATACCCTTTTTTTCCTTCTTCATTTGGTATAGCGCTTCATCGGCACTTTTAAGCAGCATGTCGGAGCTGTGAACACGTTTATCTTCTGTGGAAGCTATTCCGAAGCTGATAGAAAATGGGATTTTATCCTTTCCCCATACCAGCGGATGGTCGAACAAATAGTTCTGTAAACGCTTCAGCATTTTTCTAGCGCTTTTTGCGGTCGTCTCCGGCAGGATGTGCACAAATTCATCACCGGCAAAGCGCGCTGCCACATCAGAGCCCCTGCTCATCTCAAGCAGGAGCCCTGCCAGATATTTCAATAACTCATCGCCCGCATTATGGCCGAATGTGTCATTAACTTTCTTGAAATCGTTTACATCAATAAAAA
>CALZJV010000420.1 GCA_945787595.1 uncultured Desulfobacterales bacterium
ATCGGCCGTTATCAACTTTCTGTCGTAGGCCTCGGTAATCGCCGCGATCACCGCTGAGGCGCCGATCGTATCGACCCCATAATCGTTGCAGATGGCATTGGCGGTAACAACAGCCTTCAAATCCTCGATCAAAAGATTTGAACCAAAACCAGCGGCGGTTTCGTATTCAGGTCCTTTGTTAACAATTCCGGAATACAAACCTTCATCCCATTTGAGTTCCTTGCCGCAGCGAATTGAACAGGCATAACAGGCATAGTGCTTGGCCAGATATTTCTCAACAGCACTTTGGCCGCTGATCTTGTTCACTTTTTCAGACCAATCACCGAGCTGCCAATTTTTTATCGGTAAATCGCCCATATCGCTGGAGCCACCCATCGCTCCGTTGGTTCCAAATAACTTGGAGGCTTTGCGGTATTCAACCACAGAGGGGGATATCTCTTTAAGCGATCGAACCAATTTATTGCGATCGGCTAACTGCAACTTGATTCCTTTTGAACTTCGTACGGCAATACCTTTTAGCAGTTTGGATCCCATAACCGCGCCTAGACCTGTTCTGCCCGCTGCTCTGGAAGCCGTACCCTCCACCATGATGGCGGCCAATTTGACTCTGCGCTCGCCGGCTTGTCCGATGCACATGACCTTGGCCTTTTCATCCGTTTCCGCTCGCATCAGCCGGTCTGTTTCGAAAGTATTTTGCCCCCATATCCTGCCGGCATCTTTTAGCTTGACGGTATCACCGCATATCCATAAATAAACCGGCTGGTCTGATCTCCCGGTAAAAATAACCCCATCATATCCGGAATGTTTTAATTCGGCACCCCAAAAGCCGCCGACGGTCGCTTCACCCCAAATTCCGGTTAAGGGAGATCTCGCACATACCGATGCTTTACAAGCGGTCAGCACCGGCGTTCCGGTTAACAAGCCGGTAATAATAAACAGCGGATTTTCAGGGCTCAAAGGATCCACCCGAATGTCGAATTCCTTTGTGAACAAATAGCCGGCCAAACCGCTTCCGCCGAAATATTTTCGGGCCAAGCCTTCATCAACCGCCTCGATATCAATGGTTCTCTTGCTCAAATCAACTCTTAATAATTTCCCGTTGCCTCCATTCATAAAAACTTTCCTCCTTCTGGGATTTTATGTATTTTATCTGTCTTAAATTAGTTAAACCGATCTTATCCGAGACCGTGATTCATTTATTGATGAAATCATTTGAATACCCTATGTCATACATTAATAAAATACAATTATGTATATCTTGATTATTATGAATGACCCATGCTGTCAAGAAATAAAATCCCGATCCCGGCTTTCTCGAACAAAACGAACTTAGGGCCTGTTTAGGTCACATGGCCGTTTGATCGATACAGCCGCGCGGCTGGGTCGCCAATTTTCTTAAACATCTTAAGTAACTATAATTATAGATGATTTTTCTTTTAACTATCCATCGTTCAAAAACATGTTCTTGCGCAGGGATCAGCTCGGTTAGCAATCCGGATTTGTTCAAAAATTCCTGCCATCAATATACTTGGTGATATAAGCAAATATTACAATTGTTAAATACATAACCATTTTTATACCATTTTCATCAAAAGCCTTCCTTGCATTTTTAACCTGGATCCGCAAAGGGAAACTACATGACTAGTCTAAATGAAGCTGCCTCAGCAAAGAAAAAAAATCGGGCTGAAACACTTAGAGCGGTTTTTGCCGAAACCATTCAGGCTATGCGATATGAAGATTTGCCCCTGGAAGTCGTTTATCTGGCAAAGAAATGCCTGCTCGATTTTATAGGCGTGACCCTGGCGGGGGGCGATTTAGGAATATCACCGATTGCTACCCGATTTATCGACTCTCGGGGAGGCTTTGTTACCGTACACATTATATAACTATTCGAATAAATATTAAAAATTAGCATTAATCTGAGCACTCCGTAAATATTGGGATAGGAAAGTCATTAGTTATTGGTACTTTGGGCAACGGAATCGGCAATCCACGCACGGCAAGATAGTTTAACAACCTAAGACCAAGCTGAAACAAACTCAGATCGCAGCGATCAGTTCGGTGTATTTGTTTGTACAAACCGGTCTCCAATGCCAAGATACCAAAAAAAAATGATCCATAGATACGCCAGACAGCTGGCATAAATCAGTCGCGTTAGCCGCTGCGGAGAAGATAGGTGACTTCTGTCGATGTTAAACCCCCGGCTTTTGTGATCACTGAAAAATGTTTCGATCGTAAAGCGCATTGAATAATATTCACATGCTTTTGATGCCGACAAAAAATTGGTCACCAAAAATATAGGCTCGTCATGATCATCACCGCACCAGGCAACAGCAGCAACAGGGCCGTATTTTTTCTTGGTTATTTTGCAGTTTCGCAAAGCTTTATGACAGCCTTGTGGAAGTATGGCGGCAAGTATTTCGTAGCCGTTATACGCAAATTCTGAAAATTGTACCATTCGGCAATCAAATCTTCTAATACCTGTAAAAAGAAGTCGATTTGTAGTTCTAATCTTTACTTTATCGATTTCCATAAAAAAATGGCGGGCACAACCTATTGTGATCCGCCTTTTTGTCATGTTTTAAGATATCTCGATATATCCCAAAGTAAAACGATGAATTTAGTTGCTATGTTGATTACAGAAAAATTTGAATAGCAACTTTTTACGATTTCTTGCCAATAGCAAAATTCAAGCAGTCTTTGAGATCTGCGAAATATATTGATACAGATCAATCCCAGCCACAATTTGACTGTTATGCCAATTTTAAGAGGAAAACAAGACATTTTTAGGCTGGAAATTGGGAATCCGGTTGCAGTTTAGCTGACTGTGGGTCTTAAAAATTGGTAATCAACAGCTCTTTTCCCACCTTGCTGTTATCTTTTCCGACCGTATATTTGAACTTCACAGGATCGATATTCAACAGGTGAAAAGCCTTTCGCATCTCCGGGTGGTCGTTGATACTCAGGAATGTTATATAATTTGGCAAGTCAATCGATCATCAACACTTTGGCGCCCCGAATCTTTCGATCTTTGAGCTCAAGCAGAGCAATGTTGGCCTCTTCCAGGGCAAATTGTTGAACTTCGGGAATTAAAGGTATTCGGGCAGCCAGTTCCAGAAACTCGGCGACATCGCGGCGGGCGACGTTGGCGACGCTTTTGATTTCTTTTTCCATCCACAAATGCTGCGAATAATCGAGTCTCAGCAGGTCGTCCTGGTCGAATTTTTCTTTGCGAATGGCATTGATCACGAGCCGACCGCCGGGGCTCAATGTCTTCAGGCCTTCTACTATCGGCTTCCAGGCCGGGGTGGTATCGATGATGCTATGCAGCTTTTGCGGCGGTTCATCTTCAGTACCACCGGCCCAGACTGCCCCCAGTTCGAGGGCAAATTCTCTTTCCTTCACACTGCGGGCAAAAACATAAATCCCACAATCGGGGAATCCGTGTTTTACCATTTTCAAAACCAGATGGGCCGAGGCACCAAAACCGGTCAACCCCAAGTTCTGGCCGTTTTGCAGACCGGTTAGCCGCAGGGACCGATAACCGATAGCGCCGGCGCACAGCAGCGGTGCAGCCTGCGCATCGCTAAATGCAACGGGGATTTCATAGGCAAATCTTTCCGGCACCGTCATATTCTGGGCATAGCCGCCATGCGCATCCCGGCCGGTGGCCCTGAATTGACTGCACAAATTCTCGAGTCCTGCTCGGCAAAAGTCGCATTGCCCACAAACCGAATGAATCCAGGCAACGCCCACCCGGTCACCGATACGGTAGCGTTTGGCCTGTTTACCGCTGTCAACCACTCGTCCAACGACCTGGTGGCCCAAAATAACAGGTAACTGCGGGGGCGGGGTGCGGCCTTCGATTTCATCCAATTCGGTGTGGCAGACACCGCAGACGGATACTTTGACAAGGATCTCATTGTCCGCGGGTCTCGGTTGCGGCATGTCCTGAAATGTCAGTGGCTGGCGTTCTTCTTTAAGGTTGCACAGCCGATTTAATACCATTGCTTTCATATCGGCCACTCCTTTTTTTAATAATCAGGCACAGAGCTCAGGTCAATCGAGCCGATAGGTGTCGAACCAGTCTGCATGGATTGCCGGCCGCAAAAACATCTTCAGCTATGTCGTTTGTGACAACACTGCTGGCACCAATCACGGATCGAGATCCGATGCGAACGCCCGGGCAAATGATAACCGCACCGCCAATCCAAACATCAGAGCCGATCTCAACAGGCCGAGCAGATTCACGCCATGTACGCCGGTCTGAAGCATTAATCGGGTGAGTGGCGGTGTACACCTGTGCACCCGGACCAAATAGGACGTTGCTGCCAATGATGACGGACGCCGGGTCTAGGAGAACGCAGTTGAAATTAAAGAAGACCTTATTTCCAAGGGTGATATTGGAGCCATAGTCACAGAAAAAGGGAGGTTCTATCCAGATATCCTCACCGGTACTGCCGAACAATTCTTGAATGATGCGTTGCCGCAACTCCTGTTCGCGGTCATGGGACTGGTTGAGAGATTTGCATAGATCTCGTGCCCGCCGCCGCTCAGCAGTAAGTTGTGGGTCCGTCGCGTCATACATCTCGCCGGAAAGCATCTTCTCTTTCTCAGTTACCATGCGATTCTCTATTTTTTCTCCTTTTTATGCTGTCTTTCATTCATCTTTTAGCTTCAAGGATCACCAGGCGATTCCCCGTCCTCTGTCACACTATGTTCGGCCGGGTTTCCATTGCGCTTGGTGGCCACCGCTTCCCAGAGCACTTTGCGGGAACCGAACCTGCAAGTTGTCTTCTCCGCCACAGACACCATTGTCCATGGTGGCCCAAACAGCTTATTGATGCAGTCCTGTGTGAAGAATCGTTTCTCGATCCCTCCGACAACCAGCAGGTTAACCTCACCGCGGACCGGTTCACCAGTACCGGCACCGTAGTTGGCATCGTCGGTTGAATTGAATCTTCCAGCGAAGAGCCCGCCGGGAACAAGCCTATTCTCGACGTCTCTGAAGATCGCAGATGTCATATCCCATGGAAAGTAGTGTAGCGACAGATCTGCCACGATGAGTTCAAAGCGTTCACCAGCAAACGGCAGCCCTTGCCGGAGGTCTGCCCACATTACGCACGCCTGTGGCGCCTTGCGTCTGCACAAATCCAGAGCCTGCTCAGAGAAATCAATGGCTGTGACCTCGAAATCATGTTCCAGCAGAAACCGGGTGTTGTACCCGGATCCACACCCCACGTCGAGTGCTCTCCGATGTCCATACCGAGGCACAAAATAAAGCCAATCTTTGAGCCATGGCTCACCCGCCATGGCGTGCTCAGCTTTTATTTCCTTCTCATATTTGGTGTCCCAAATAGCCTGATGCTTTTCCATAAAAAATAGGTATTTATCCTCCTAATGTTATAACCTCTATTGCATAATTGGATTCAAATAAATATTTGAGATGGTATTATAAGATTTTGTTTTAATACATATTTATATTGGTGTCTATGAGGATTTTTTTTGGCAAGAATTTTGCTTCAAGATGCTAAGGGGTATGTTGCTTTTTATTTCAGTGGTCATATGCTATTAAAATCGATGGCAACAATCACAAGCAAATCGATCCATAGATAAACCAAAGGAGAATGATTGAGACCTAGGATTTTGGTATTCGAAGATAATGACATCCTCCGTTCTACTCTTACCCATATCTTCA
>CALZJV010000421.1 GCA_945787595.1 uncultured Desulfobacterales bacterium
CCTGCCGAAACAATGACGAATTTGGCGTTGGCCGGCAATGAGCGAAAAACCGCACTTCTGGCCCGATATCTTCATTTTCGTGGCTTATCCGAAACAAACGCTTGCATGTGCCTGGTGGGCTTTACCGGTTCCCGTCAATTGACGGCTGTGGCCCGACGGGCGGCATTTTCAATCATTCGCCGGTACAAAGGTATACGCGTTGGAAAGCCCATGGGGGATGCCTGGAAAAAGAACCGTTTCCGATCCGCCTATTTGCGAAACACGCTCTGGGATCTGGGCTATGCCGTGGACACCCTGGAAACGGCCATCACCTGGGACAAAGTGACGCCTGCCATGAAAGCAATTGAAAAATCACTCCATGAGGCCATAACACCCGACCATGAGCGAATCCATGTTTTTTCTCATCTTTCGCATGTTTACCCCAGCGGTTCCAGCATATATACGACGTTTCTTTTCCGGCTGTCGGAAACACCCGCTAAAACACTTGAAGCCTGGAAACGCTTAAAACAGGCGGCCAGCCAAACGATTGCGGCAGCCGGTGGCACCATCAGTCACCAGCATGGTGTGGGCAAAGATCACAAAAAATATATGGCGACCGAAAAAGGGGCCATTGGGATCCAAACGCTACAGAAAATGTTCAATCATCTCGATCCGGGGCACCATATGAATCCCGGGAAACTGCTGCCGGGAGACAGAGGACGGAGGACAGAAGGCAGAAGACAGAAAGCAGATGACGGATGATAGAATACAGAGGACGGAGGACAGAAAGCAGAGGACAGAAGCGAATTCGGAATTCGGCCTCCGGCCCGTAGGGGCCATCGGGGCCTACGCCCCAGAGGGAATGCGGAAGGAAGAAGAAGGGATAGAGGACAGAAGGCAGAGGACGGAGGACAGAAAAGAAGTCGGAATTTTTTAGGTGGGAGGGAGAAAAAGAGAAAACTGGCAGAAAACAGATGATCTAGGGATTTGTAAAGAATAACAAATTAAAAAGACGCACAGCGGATAGTTGATAAGTCGACTTGGCCCAATCTGTAACATCTTTTGACCGAAATCTGTTTTCTGTCCTCTGTTTTCTGTCCTCTGCCTTCTGACATCTGACCTCTGTCTTCTGACCTCTGTTTTCGTGCAAAGGAACAGTCAATGAGCTTACGAAACTTACCGAAAATCTGGGATTTGATCATCATCGGCGGCGGCATCACCGGTGCCGGCATATTCCGGGAAGCTTCACGTATGGGTTTAAACGTTCTCCTCGTCGAGCAAAAGGATTTTGCCTGGGGCACCTCCAGCCGCTCGTCGAAATTGGTTCATGGCGGCTTGCGCTATCTTAAAGAAGGCCATTTCCTAATGACCAAAATTGCGGTGGCGGAACGCGAACGACTGCTCAAGGAAGCTCCCGGCCTGGTCGAATCTCTGGGATTTTTATTGCCGATTTACGAAGCCCAGAGCCCGGGCAGACGAACGATGCAAGTCGGATTGTCGCTATATGATATCATGGCCCGGGAGCGGCAGCATCATTATTATGACGCCGAGGAGTTCATCAAAATGGTCCCCCATATCAATCCGAATGGCCTTAAAGGGGGATTTCATTTCCTGGATGCCCAGGTCGACGACTCCAGACTGGTTTTGCGCCTCATCAACGAGGCGGTGGCATCCGGTGCCTGTGCTCTGAATTATACGGCAGTGCGCCATATCGACCGTAACGATGAAGGCCATGTGGTCGGCGTCGAGTTGGCAGATGTTGAAACTCATGAGATCAAAAATGTATTTTCTCCCGCCGTGATCAACGCCACCGGATCCTGGGCCGAAAAATTGCACCCTTCACCGGAGCCCCAACGCCATCTCAGGCCCCTGCGCGGCAGCCACCTGGTATTTCCAGCCACCACAATACCATTGAACGAAGGATTCAGTTTCATGCATCCAGTGGATAACCGTGCGGTTTTCGTGACTCCCTGGGAAGGCGCCGTACTGGTGGGCACCACCGATCTCGATCACCCCCAAGATCTTTCCATAGAACCGAGCATTACCGTAGCGGAAGTTACTTACCTGATGAAAGGGATTCAGGCTATCTTTCCATCTCTGAATATCTCACTGGCAGATTGCCTGTGTGCATTTGCAGGTATCCGGCCGGTTTTCAGTGAAGGAAAACTCAAGCCTTCCGAAGAATCCCGTGAACATGTCGTCTGGGTCGATCACGGTCTGGTAACGGTCACCGGCGGCAAACTGACAACATTCCGCCGCCTGGCTATAGATGCGCTTAAGGCCGCCAAATCCTTTCTGCCCCCCGACAAGATGGCTGACCGCAAGGCACCGGTTTTCAGTAAGGTACAACAATTACCCGCCCTGGAATACGGACTGTCACCGGAAATATGGCGCCGTCTCTATGGTCGCTATGGCAGTGCGGCCGATACCATCGTTAAGGCAGCCAAAGCCGACGACCTTAAAACCATAGCCGGTACCCATACACTGTGGGCCGAATTGCCCTATGTCGCCCAAAACGAGCAAATCAGGCATCTTGGCGATCTGCTGTTGCGGCGGGTTCGTATCGGACTGTTGACACCGCACGGCGGAAAGGCGTATTTAAAACGCGTTCGAAAACTCTGTAAAAAAGTCTTGCCGTGGGACCGGCGACGCTGGCAAGAAGAAATCGATATATACCTATCGCAGTGGAATCATGCCCACGCGCTGCCGGTCCGGCGCGCCGAAGGTCTGGCGACACGAAAAATTATCTCTTTTAAAGCGCTAGGAGCGGTATTGAGTTCCATCTACAATAAAATTGTGTCTACCAAAAGAGGAAGGAAAACAGCGCGAAATGCCTGAGCCGGGCAAGCCGGATACTGAGAATTGAAGACTGAAGATTGAAGATTGAAGATTTGTGGATGTCGCTTCGCTCTGTCGATATTATGATACTCTGTGAATATTGAAAATTGATATGGCCGCAAAAAGGCGCAAAAAGCACAAAGATAAACTTTCAAGGCTTGTACTTTCAATGTGTTACAATGAACAAAACTCGAAGTTCTGGCTTTTTACGAATTCATTATTTGAAGATGGTGAAAATCTATATTTTGAAAAGGTAATCGATGGACAATAAAGACCTCCTGTTGGCCATTGACAACGGCACCCAGAGCTTGAAAGCCTTGATCTTCGATCTTGAAGGACAACTCCTGGTAAAAGAGCTCGTACCGTTTACGCCTTACTTTTCAAAAAAGCCCGCCTGGGCCGAACAGGATCCGGATGTATTCTGGGAGGCACTTTGCCGGGCCTGTCAGGGACTCTGGCGTCAATATCATCACTACAGAGAACGCATTGCCGG
The DNA here is from genome assembly GCA_945787595.1 of uncultured Desulfobacterales bacterium. The sequence goes on from CALZJV010000421.1 coordinate 3,311, forward strand.
GGTGGCTATCACTACCCAACGGGGCACTGTGGTCAATGTGGATGAAAACGGCGAACCCCTCAGGCCGGCGATGCTCTGGCTGGATCAGCGAAAAACCCATGGATTGCCTCCTGTGGGTGGCCTGTGGGGTGGTATTTTTGGTATTGCCGGCCTCAATAAAACCGTGGCCTACCTCCAGGCAGAAGCCGAAGCGAACTGGATCAGCACCTATCAACCGGACGTCTGGCAAAAGACCCATAAATACCTGCTGCTTTCCGGATATCTGACCTACAAGCTGGTCGGAAAATTTGTCGATTCCGTTGGTTGCCAAGTCGGCTATATTCCCTTTGACTATAAACGATTGCGATGGTCCGCCTGGTGGGACTGGAAATGGAAGATTTTATCCCGTATTGACCCCTCAATTATGCCGGAGCTTATTCCTCCCGGTCAGATTCTCGGAACCATAAGTGCCGAAGCCGCGAACAAGACCGGAATTCCACAAGGGATGCCCCTGGTGGCGGCGGCGGCTGATAAAGCCTGTGAGGTCATCGGTTCCGGAAGTCTCGAATCCGACATCGGTTGTTTAAGTTACGGCACCACCGCCACAATCAATGTTACCCACAAAAAATATATTGAACCCATTCCACTGATTCCGCCCTATCCGGCGGCCGTCCCCGGTTATCATACTGTCGAAGTCCAGGTGTTTCGCGGATACTGGATGGTCAACTGGTTCAAGGAGGAGTTCGGCCATCTCGAAAAACAGCAGGCAGCCGAATTGGAACTCAGGCCTGAAGAACTGTTTGATAAACTTGTCGCCGAGATCCCACCGGGTTCAATGGGATTGATGCTCCAGCCGTATTGGACGCCGGGATTGAAATCGCCCGGACCAGAGGCCAAGGGTGCTATTATCGGCTTCGGCGATGTTCATACCCGCGCACATCTGTACCGTTCGATTCTAGAAGGTCTGGCATATGCCTTAAGGGAAGGGAAAGAGCGTATTGAAAAGCGCAGCCGCACACCGATTACGAGCCTGCGGGTGTCGGGCGGTGGGAGTCAGAGCCGCAATGCCATGCAATTAACCGCAGATATATTCGGGTTACCAACCGCCAAACCCCATATCTACGAAACCTCAGGACTGGGAGCGGCCATCGATGTGGCCGTTGGTTTAGAACTGCATCCGGATTTTAAGACAGCGGTGAAAGCCATGACCCATGTGGGTGAAGTTTATGAACCGGACCAAGGCAACCACCGACTTTATGAAGCGCTCTACCGTGACGTCTACAAGAAGATGTACAAGCGTTTGAAACCATTATACAAACGTATCAGGGAGATCACGGGGTATCCTAAATAAGCAAAAAATTGAAAATTGTCGATTAAATATTGACTATTTAAGGTCCGCCTTCCGGCGGACAAATTATAAAAAAACCATCACCGAACCCATCGCAGCAAGTCGCGGGGAACTTTACCCGAATAGAGATTAAATTGACGAAGCGAAGCGATCTCCTCAAATATTCAATTTGCAATCTTCAATTTTCAATTCCTGTTTGCCGTAACTTTGGAGGATTAGGCATTCGTTTATTTTAGGAGATATAACATGGCGGGAGGATATACCGGTAAATACTGTATTATTGACCTGAGCAGCAAAACCACCGAAGTGGTCGAACCCGACGAGATGTTTTATCAGAAATTTCTTGGTGGATACGGCTTCGGTGCCGCCGTAATCACGGAAAGGCAAAAGGCGGGGGTGGATCCGCTGTCTCCTCAGGCCTATCTTGGCTTCGGCGACATCCTGGCGGACGGTGTTAAACGGGCCGCGCATAGATCGGCAACCGCGCTGAAAAATTTGCCATGCACGCCGGTGGGCAGGAGCTCCCGATGCATGATTCCCGCCTGGATCCAGCTGCTCCTGTAGATCCTGTCTACCTTAGAGTTTAAAAGGAGTTCCAAATGAAAATACCGCCAAAAGGGTTGCCGAGAGAAGAGATCTTCAAAATTCTAAAAAGTTATAAGGGCGAAGACCTGGACTGGAAATCCGGCAGGGTTTTGGGCTATATCTACGATCCCGGACAAAAAGCCCATGATGTCATCAATGATGCCTATACCATGTATTTAACAGAAAACGGTCTCGATCCGTTGTCGTTTCCGAGTCTGCTGCGATTGGAAAATGAAGTCGTTGCCATGACTGCCGGCATTCTGGATTGCAACCACGAGGTCGTCGGTAATTTTACCACCGGCGGTACCGAAAGCCTGATCCTCGCTCTGAAAACAGCCCGGGACTACTCGCGATCCGCTAAACCGCACATCAAGCAGCCGGAGCTGGTTTTGCCCATCACCGCGCATGCTTCTCTTTTTAAAGCGTGTCACTACCTGGGTGTAAAA
>CALZJV010000422.1 GCA_945787595.1 uncultured Desulfobacterales bacterium
AAATTATTAGTGTGACAGGTTTTTATTCTCATAATTCTCAATGGCTTTCGCCAGTGCATCTGCACCCAGGTTGGAGCAATGCATTTTTTCCTTTGGAAGGCCATCCAGGGATTCGGCGACAGATTTTTTTGTTATTGTTTTGGCCTCTGTTAACGTTTTACCCAAGGCCATTTCGCTGACCATACTAGAAACCGCAATGGCGGCCACACACCCGAAGGTCTTGAATTTTATATCCAAAATTTTATCATCCGCAACTTTGATGTAAAACGACATCATATCACCACATACCGGATTGCCGACTTCCCCGACCCCGTCAGCGTTTTCTATTTCGCCAATATTTCTCGGGTTAGAAAAATGATCCATCACCTTTTCAGAGTACATCTATTACCTCCCCATAAAAACGGCTGCCATATTTTCAATTTACTGTTGCGGTCCAGAACCCATTGAACCCGGCAACTTAAATACTGCATGCGCAAATTGAATGATACGGCATAAATTTCGTGCTTTCCAGCTTTCGCCTGCCCTGTTAAACCTTATTTCCCGTTTAACCGGGGTGTTTTCGTGATTATTTTAAGTACAAACATCTTCTTCATATTCAGGTATCTCTTTTCCCCAGATGGGCGAAAACGACCTTAGCCGATCAACAATGGCCGGAAGCTTTTCCAGCACGTGGTCGAGTTCTTCAACCGTATTGCCGGCATCGATGGTAAAAACGGTGGATCCCTGGGCAAGGTCAGCTCGGATACCGATGGCTCCTAGTACCGGTGAAGTTTTAAGAGCTTTTGACGCACAGGCCGAACCGGTGTTGGTATAAATACCGGCCTGGGCCAGCATAAAGATTAACGCTTCTCCCTCGATGGCCTCAAAACAAAAGCTGGCATGGCCGGGGAGTCTTTTTTCCGGATGCCCGGTAAAACTGACCTTTTCGACCTGCTCAAAAATACCCTTAACTAGCCGATCCCTCAATTTCTGAATGTGACTTACTTTTTCAGGAAGTTCCTGCTTTGCAAGCTCAGCAGCTTTGCCAAGTCCAACAATCCCCGGCACGTTCTCCGTCCCGGCTCTTCGGCCGTTTTCCTGGATGCCGCCTTGAATTAACGGCATTAGCCTGACCTTCTTATTAAAGTATAATGCAGCCGTTCCCTTGGGCGCACCTAAAGAAGGACCGGATAGACTCAACAGATCAACATTCAATTCGTTGACGTCGACTGATGTGTTGCCGACCGAGGCAACTGCATCCGTATGGAAAATGATCCCCTTTTCTTTACAAATGGCCGCAAGTTCGGCCATGGATTGGATGGTTCCAATTTCATTGTTGGCATGCCCGATAGATACGAGTATCGTCTCATCGACAAGTCCGTACCCGTCAACCGGCAAAAACGTCACCTCAAAATCAAAACGTTCCAGGAATCGCGCAGAGTTCAGCACCGAGTGGTGTTCGATGGAAGATACAATAATGCGTTTCCCTTTTTTCTGCCTCGCGAAAGCCACACCTTTAATTGCCAGGTTGTTGGCTTCGGCGCCGGATGACGTGAAAATGATTTCATCTGCCTTTGCACCGATCAGGTTGGCAACCTTTGCTCTTTGTTCCTCCACCACCTGTCTGATCTTTGAACCTCTGTCATAAACGGTGGAGGGATTGGCGAAATGCTCGTTATAATATGGCAGCATGGCGTCAAGGACTTCTTTTCTTACCGGCGTTGCCGATGCATGATCCAGATAGGCACCGTTCATATCAAGCTCCTTTATTTTTTCTTCTTGATATACAGCTTGTAACAATCCTCATCTTCTTCAATGCCCAGAAATTCATGACCGCACTTTTTACACCAGTCCGGGATATCCTCCAGTGCGCCGTCGTAGTCGGTCAACACTTCCAGGACCTGCCCCTTTTTCATGCATTTGAGCCTGTCACCCGGCTCTAAAAGATGCATGGGACACATGCGACACACCAGGTCCAGGGTTTCATCTGAGGATTGGTCTTCCACAAATTTCATCTTCATGCTCCTCGGTATTTTTTTTTAGGCTTAAGCACGAATTAATACTATACTATTTTAGTAGAATTTAATGGCACTTTGTGGCAATGTCAAGAGTTGTGATGTGGAGCGATAAATAGCCAATCTATTATTTTATCAAAATGTTAGGATAGATTATAAGGTGGGTTTATCAGTGATTTATTAAATTGACACAACCCGTCATATATGGCATGTATAATATACACCCTAAGCTGCGGAACTTTATCAATTAATTCCATTCCCCCAAAAAAGAAGTTATGATTTTTAATTTTAACAGTCGAATAACATATAGAACTATTCTAGCGGTTATGACGACCCTTTTGATTGGTTGCACCGGAGATCGGGATACCACTTACATTGATTTTTCTGATAGAATGGTTGTGGACCGATCCGGAGATGAAAGTCGGGACAAAGCATATCTTAAAGTGGCGGTGGGATCCATAATTTCGGCGCAAGAAACCGTCGTTTATTACCACCAACTCTTGGAATATATCGCCGAAAAATTAGGGCGTGAAATTCAGCTCGTGCAGCGAAAAACCTATGATGAAATAAATCAACTTATCAGTACTGGACAGATTGATTTAGCTTTCATCTGTTCAGGACCCTATGCCAGTGGAAGAGATGAACTCGGCTTTGAGGCGCTCGCCATGCCTCGCGTTCGCGGTTCTCATCTTTATCAATCTTATCTTATTGTCAACAATGATGGGCCGATTCAAAAGCTGGCCGACCTCAGGGGCAAGATTTTCGCGTTTTCCGATCCGCAATCAAATACGGGAAAACTCGTACCTACCTATTGGCTCAGCAAGGCGGGAGAAAAACCTGAGACCTTCTTTGGCAAAACCATTTATACTTACAGCCACGACAATTCAATTATGGCCGTAGCAATGTCTCTTGTAGACGGCGCTGCCGTGAATGGCCAGGTTTGGGAGTATTATAACCAACGTAATCCCGTTTTTACTTCCAAAACCCGTGTCATAAAAAACTCCATGCCCTTTGGCAATCCGCCGGTGGTCGCTTCTTCGCATTTACCCGATCAAACGAAAGATCGCATCCGTGGCTTACTATTAAATATGCATCGGGAGCCTGAAGGAAAAAAGATACTGAATGAACTGATGATCGATGGCTTCATCGCACCCAAAGAAGAAAGTTACGACCCGATATTGGCGATGAAAGAAAACATGTAACATATCAGCTTACCACGGAGGGGCACGGAACATCACGGATACAAAAAAGAAAAACGGCTAAAGATGCCTGGAAAAAATTCAGTGCGGTTTCGTGAAATTCTGTGGTTAAATATCCCTAAGTGTTTGCTGAAGATCAAATCCCATGAAATTAAAAAGCCTCAGCAGCAAATTGGTGATTTCAGTTTCCGCACTTGTTATCGGGAGCGGGGTAATCATTTCGCTTCTGGAAACCAATCGTTTCAGCAAAAGCCTCCATGAATCCGCCATCTCTCAAGGAGAATATCTTTCACAACAATTAGCGCTGGAAGCCACCAACCTAATTCTGATCAATGATCTGATTGCACTGCAAACCCTTTTGAACAATCACCTGCTAAGCAATCCTTTGCTGGCATACCTTTTTGTTGTTAAAGAAGATCAAATACTTGCACACACATTTACTGAAGGTATCCCGCGAAATCTGATAGGAATCAATACCCCCAAAAGCAATGAAAAGGGCAATTTTAAGCACATTTTAACCGATATAGGAGAGCGTTACCTAGATATCGCCTGGCCGATTTTTTCTGAAAAGGCGGGAGTGCTGCGCATCGGACTTTCCGAGAAACCTTACAGAACAGAGATCGCGAAATTGTGGCTGCAGATGACCGCCATTACTTTGGGAATCCTCCTGCTCGCGCTATCCGTCTGCTTCCTGTTTATTAAACGCATTACACGACCACTGTCAGCCCTGGCAGAAGCCACTGAAAATATTGATGAGCGCAACCTGGAGCTCAGCTTAGAACCGGCTGGGCGGGATGAAGTGGGTAGATTGACGACGTCATTCAACAACATGGTTCGTCGAATCAGGGACCGCACGCATAGAATAGAAAAAAATGCCATAGAATTGGACCGTGCGTATCGCCAGACCAGAAGTTCTTTTGAAATCATACAAAAAATCGGAACCCAGACCAGTCTGAAGGATGTCTCCTCCTATTTAATATGCAAATTTCAGGAGCTGGTGGTCTGCAGTGAGCTCGTGTTGTTTATTTTCAGTAGTAACCAAGAAACTCTGTTTGTCTGTTCTAAAGATAAAAACAACACTTTGGAAAGAAATTCCTTTGAATCGGCCCTTCCCATCTTAACTCAGCTGGATGGTATTACTTTTATCAGTAAAGATTCTATCAGCCCAAAGCTGATACCGGAGAGCTTTCATTCAGCAATGCAAATTTCAGCCTTTCCGGTTTATCACGAGAACCAATTTTTAGGTGCTTTACTGGTTGCCTGCCCAGGTAATTGTAAATGTGATATCAAAGAGTTAGAGGTGATTCATCTGATATTGAATCATTCATCAGGCGCAATCAAACGCGCGCTTTCCCATGAAGAAGAAATGTACAATTTTCAGACCCGTATAAATCTCACCACAGAATATTGCGGGATTGTCGGCAAAGACCCAAAGATGCAAGCCATTTATAAACTGATTGAAGATATCGCCCCGACGGACACCACAGTATTGATTCAAGGTGATAGCGGCACCGGGAAGGAATTAATAGCCAACGCCATCCATAAAAACAGCCTTCGTAAGAATAAACCTTTTGTTGTCATTAATTGTTCGGCCTACCCGGCCACTTTACTTGAAAGCGAGCTTTTCGGTCACGAAAAAGGGGCCTTCACCGGCGCCGTCCGCCAAAAAGCCGGACGATTCGAACAGGCGCACGAAGGGACCGTTTTCCTGGATGAAATCGGCGAAATACCCCCTTCAGCCCAGATCAAACTGCTGCGGGTGCTTCAGACTCAGAAATTTGAACGCGTGGGCGGGGAACTCACCCTGACCGTGGATATACGTATCCTGGCGGCTACCAACAGGGACCTTCTTCAGGAAGTTAAAAGCGGTCATTTCCGCGAGGATCTTTATTACCGGTTGAATGTCATTCCAATTCATTTACCGCCGCTTATGAAGCGACGTAACGACATACCCTTGCAGGCCCGATTTTTTATGGAACGGTACGCCGCTGAGCAAGGCAAAAATATTAATGAATTCAGTTCGGAGGCCATGCGGCTGCTCCTTGACTATCCGTGGCCGGGAAATGTTCGTGAGCTTGAAAACAGCATTGAACATGCGGTCGTGCTGGCCAAAGGCAATCGGATCGAAGTTTCAGACCTGCCGCCCACTCTTCATTATGCACCTTCGGTTGTAGCGACCGTGACCAAAAGCACAATTATGGAAAACGAGGCAAAGCTGCTTAAGGAAGCCCTGGATGAGTGCGGCTGGAACAAGAAACAGGCCGCTCTCCGACTGGGTATCAGTCGCAATACGCTTTACCGTAAATTGAGGAAATATCGGCTCGATCCTCCCACCATTCACTAACAAGCGCCTTACCTGACCTGATTACCTCCCGCAATAAATTCTCATTAGCCATCTGGTGTCACACAAAAAAAAATAGAACGTTGAAGTGTTCCACACAGAGAATTTGTGTGCCAAATTGGAGCACAGTTAACTCACTGTAATAGCAATAAATTTTAACTATTTAAATTTATATGTGTCGATTCATCGCAGAATGCAATAAAAATCACCGATTATTTACTTGATATTTAATCGTTCAGCACTCTGTTAATTAAATTTTGTATAAAAGGACTTAATTCTTATATTTTCAGCAAGTTAAAAGAGAGAACCAGTAGAGCGCATCACCATTTTAGGGTTGATTAAAGTTCCGAAACAGATGATTGGCACAGTATTTGCGATAATTGTCATAGATCCATTTCCTCGAAACAATTGTCCTCAGATCACTAAAAACCCCTGACATAGGCAAATTAGGTCAAATGGAGCCTAGTTCCAGATGCAAAAAGAGGTAGTGGTGCTGGATACCGATAGAAAGCAATGCAAAAGCCTCTGCGCCTTGTTATCCGAACATGAATATCTGTCGTCTGCGATGAGTTCTATGACAAACATGGACCAATATCTGGGGGAAAGCAACTGCCGCGCAATTATATTGAACCTTGATAGCGTATCGGTCACCAATAAAAGCCTAAAACAGTTAAAGAGTAAAAACCCCTCGGTCAACATTATCGCCTTGTCCGAGCGTCAATTTCACCCCGAGTTGGAAGAGGCCTTAAGAGAATATATCTCCGTATGTTTAGCATCGCCTGTTGACCCGGATGAACTTACGTACTGGCTGAAGACAATTTATGAAAATAATGAAAAACCAATCTGAAAGGCTGACCCGGTTAAAACTAAATATAATTTTAAGTACGAAAAATTAAAACATTATATACTTTTTCAATATCACATACCAAGGAGGCAAACATGAAGGGTAAAGGTTTGGCGGTAATTTTCATTCTTGGCCTAACGGTATTGGCACTGGCGGCCTGCGGCGTAGAACAGCCCATAGACGTCAAAGCCATAACGTCACAGCCGAAAGATTTTGTCGGCTCGGACACCTGCAAGATGTGCCATCTGGAGCACTATGACTCCTGGAAGATGACCATGCACAGCCGCATGCTCCAGGACGCGAAAGAGAACCAGGATGCTATCATTGTACCGATTGATGAAAAGCATATCCGTGAAGACCTGGCCAAATTAGAAGCAAAGCTTAAGGTGCCTTCGGATCAGGTTTACGTCCCCAAGCTGGACGAGATCCTGTACACAACGCCGATACCCACCGCTGGGTCAATTACCATGAGAATGACTGGGACAAACGTCCCTGGCTGTTGAAATGCGGCGGTTGCCATGCCACCGGTGTCGATCTTGAAAAGAATACTTTTAAAGAACCCGGCGTTTCTTGCGAAGCCTGTCACGGCAAAGGCTCCTGGCATGCCGCTCTGCCCAAAACCGCCGTGTTCGAAAAGCGCCAGACCATCATCAATCCAGCTAAGCTCACAATGGGTGTCGCCGTCCAAATTTGCGGCTCTTGCCATAACCGCGGAAAGGCCACCATGAAGAAGGGCGCCGGCTGGCCGGTGGGTTACGAGCCCGGCAAAGCCCTTGAAGCCTATTACAAATCCACCTCTTTTGAGGCCGGCGATGTGAAGCATGTATATGCCAACGAGTTTTCCAAAGGCCATCACCAGCAGTTCATCGATTGGCAGCAATCGAAACATGCTCAGGAAGGGGTGACATGTACCTCGTGCCATTTCGTGCACCAGATCGGCATGGCACCAACCCGTTCACAAACTTACGCGGCCGGCTCCGGGCAGTGCTTTGAATGTCATGTTCAGGTCAATCAGAACATGGCCCATTCAATTCATTCCTTTGCGAACTGTGTGGGCTGCCACATGCCGCGCATTGCCAAGAGTGCCGAATCCGGCGATATTCGCAGCCATGTGTTTGTGACGCTGTTGCCGGAAGACACATTGAAGAATCCGAAGGTACCCAACTCCTGTCAGACCTGTCACAAGCACAAAAACGAGGATCTCGAAAAGCTCAACGAAGAATGGAAAGCCCTGGCGAAACTTCCCAAGCCCGTTGGTCAACCCATTGAACCGATCGGGTACAAACGAGCCCAGTAATTGTGCAGGAGTCTGATATGAAAAAAAAGACAGCCATCCGAGCGGTGATTTTTCTCTGCGCAGCCCTGCTGGCGGCCGGCGTCATGCTCCTGCCGCCGTCGGCTGCTGCCCAGGATGAGGTTACCACAGCGATCCGTCGTTACAAGGATCGCGAAGTCAGCACCGGCTATTATGAGGAATATGAAGTTAAACCCCGCCGGGAGAGCCCGTTTGTTGAGATACCCGGTGTTCGCAGGGGCATTTTTCGCTACAGCCCGGCAGCGGCAAAAGTGCGCATTCGTGCGCGTCTGGCCGACTCCCACCAGGGAATCAAATTCTATGACAACCGCCGCTGTGAAGAATGCCACCTCGAACAGACCAGAGACCTCCACACGGTGAGGGCCAATTTAACCTGCCGTCAATGCCACGGCGGCGAGCCCATCGCCAGTAACGACCATTACTACTCACCCATGAACCCGATCCGACGCCATGCCTATATCTGCGCCAAGTGCCATGAGGGTTCCAATGCGTCGTATGCTGGATATGTGGTGCACGAACCCAATCCAGCGCTGGCCAGCACATTTAAAAACTTTCCGGTATTAGCCGTGGCTTTCTGGGTAATGGTGGCCATTGCGGTGGGCACCTTCGTGCTGTTTCTGCCGCACACT
>CALZJV010000423.1 GCA_945787595.1 uncultured Desulfobacterales bacterium
CGGGCTAGTACCCAAAAAATGGAAAAAAGGCGGTTATCTTGAAAAGGGCAGGGTCCCTAAGGACCCCTGGAGCAATGACTTTATTTATCTGTCTCCCGGACTCAAAGGAGATTTTGATATCATTTGCTATGGCGGTGACGGCGTACCCGGCGGTGAAGATGAAAATAAAGATGTCAATAACTGGGAAATAGAGTAATAATAAGGTCGACAGGTCCGGCTGATGCGGGATCATTCGGATGCCAGTATTTCTCCATATTCAGATTCGCGATCATGATATCAAGAAGTAACATACTGAATGCAAATCTTCGCAGCGGGTCCGTCTCCGGAGAAACGATCCGCAACCGACGTTGTCGCGGTTTCACACTGATTGAACTGATTGTCGTGATCGCGCTGTTCGGCCTGATGCTCTTTTTTTCCCTTCCGCGGCTGCAGAATAACCCTTTCCTGGATGACAGCAAAAAAAGTGCCCGCTGGCTGATCGGCAAGGTTCAGGCGCTGAAAGAAAGTGCAATCCGTGATCAAAAGCAATACTCGTTGCATTTTGATCTGGACAGCGGCCGTATTTGGGAAACCAATGAATCAATGTCCCAGGAGGACCATGAAAATGCAGCATTAAATAGCTATGCCCTGCCGGAGGATGTTCGAATCATCGATGTTGAGTATCCGGCCAGAGAAAAAATTACCTCCGGCCAAACAGAAATTACCTTTTACAAAGCCGGGTACACAGACAAAGCCTTCGTTCATTTGCAAGAAGATGAGATATATCTGAGTTTTCTGATAGAACCTTTTTTAACAAACGTCCAGGTTATTGAAGAATATGCAGGTTTTGAAGATTGAGGGTCTATTCGGAGACAGGATACTCGTGACCAGCAAACAACAAACAGGAGTCGGTGATCGGCAATCAGCCCCCGGTTTTACCCTACTGGAAGTTATGGTGGCCATGGCTATCATGGCCATCGTCCTGGTCAGTGTAAATAGGATGCACTCCCAAACTTTGACCATGAACGCAGCCGCCAGATTTTATACCCAGGCCCCCATGCTGGCTCAAAGCAAACTGGCACAACTGGTAGCCGATTCATCGGGAATAATTGCCGGAGATTCAGGTGACTTCGGCGATAAGTTTCCCGGCTACACCTGGAGTATTGCCACAGACGAGGTATCATCAGAGGCTCTCGGTGAGATTGCTGCTGATTTGAAGCGCATCGATATGACGGTATCCCTTAACCGTGACGAATACGCTTACACTGTCAGGACCTACCGGTTAATGAGAGAATGATATTGGAATTCGGAATTTGGAATGCGGAATGCGGAATTAAAAGGCAGGTGGCAAATAACAATCAGCGGATAGATCGTAGCTTAACGCTCATGAATATTTGATATTATTTCTATTATCGGCTGGCAGCCATGGACTATAAACATAAAATATCAAGAACTAAAAACTTGGTATCCAATTTCAATCATCGCGTATCCGACAATGAGCATCGAGTATCGAGTATCGAGTATCGACTACCGAGTATCCAGTATCGACTATTCAGCCGGTATCCGATGTTCGGTATCCAATTGCCGGCGACCTGCACACGCGGCGGCTTCACCTTGATGGAAATTCTGCTTGCATTTTTGATATTGGGAATCGTTGTGACCACGATTCTGGCTTCGTTCAATGCTGTATTTTCAACTACGGATACTCTGAAAAACAGCTCTCGATATTATGATATGGCAAAAAATTGCCTGAACCGAATGACGCTCGATTTGGGGGCCTTATACATTTCACAGCCGCCATTTTACAAACCACCGAAATTTGACGATCCCCCCGACCCTTTTCGCATCGTAGGGTCCAGCAAGGAAATTGGTGGCACAAGTATTGCAACGATCAGGTTTGCCAGCAATGCCCACATCCCTTTGAATAATAGCGGAAAGCGTGGAGTGGCCGAAATTGTTTACTATGTCCAGGGCAAAGATGACGGTCAGCAGGTACTGAGACGTGGGGACCATCTGTATCCATACCCGCCGTTTGATGAAAATAGTGGGGATCCGGTATTGAGTGAACATGTCAAATCCTTGGCATTTACGTACTACGACTCCGAAGGTTCCGAATCCGAGGAATGGGACTCTGATTCAGACGAGTATGGCTACGCAACACCGGCCGCCATCAAGATCCAACTCGAAATCGGCGACGAATCCGTTTCATACAACTTTGAAACCACAGTCCGGCCTGCAATGAGCCGGGAGGAGATAGAATCCTAAAGGTATGGCGGTTATGCCAGATGTTGATTCATATTGGAAACCGTATCCATTGGTTGTAACCTTTGAACCCCGGAACTCAGAACCGCTGAGTTTAGAAAAAATATGCTGAAGGCACTGAAAATATTCCAGGGCAATCGGGGCATCGCCCTGCTGATCACGATATCGGTAACCACTATGCTGGTGGCCGCAGCGCTGGAATATAACCGCAGGGCACGTTTTGCGGTCATCTCGACCGCAGCGACGCGTGACCATTTGACGATGTCTAATATGGCCACTTCCGGAGTATATGCCGCCATGGCCCTGCTGGTTAAGGACAAATCTGAATCCGAGTTCGATTCTCTGCACGAGGACTGGGCGAACCCTGAAAAAATCGATGAAATCCTTCAGGAAATTTCATTTGAAGCAGGAAAAATATCCGTTACGATCACTGATGAACTGAGCAAAATCCAGGTCAATGCGCTGGTGTCGTTTCCGGAAAGCCGAGAGTTCAATCAACCCCAGGTCATGCTGTGGGACCGCTATCTGAGATTAATCGGCAGCGAGGAACAGCTCAAAGATGACAGCGATCCGGTTGCCATCGTCAACTCGGTAAAGGATTGGCTCGATAGCGGTGATGATGACGCGACCACGGGTCTGAGCGGGGCGGAGTCAAACTATTATGAAGATCTCGATCCGCCGTATGCCAGTCGCAATGGTCCGATACCGGATCTAAACGAGCTTTTGCTAATAAAAGGCATTACCCCTGAGCTTTACAACGGCGAGCAGGCGGAAGTCCCGGGTTTGTCCCATCATATGACCGTCCACGGGATAACGCCAGGAGCCGGCACGGCTTTCAACTGGCCGGGACGCATTAATATTAATACGGCTGCCTTACCAGTCTTGGCTGCACTGCTGGGGATTGAAAACGAAGATATGGCCCAAACGCTATATGATTATCGCCAGGAAATAGTGCCGGGAAAAGATATACATGACTTTTCCAGCATCAACTGGTATAAAAACATTCCAGGCCTTGACGATATCAATATTGATCCTAATCTGATTACCGTATCAAGCGACGTGTTTCGGATTGAATCCGAAGCTGCCATGGGCAAAATCAAAACGTCCGTCAGCGCTATCGTCCAGCGAGTTCAAATGCCTCAATCCGGTAAATGGACCTGCAAGGTTTTAAGCTGGCAGATGCAGTAATCTGAATTTAATAATGAATATTCAATAATCAATTGTAAATACAATGAGCAGAAAAGTTCTCGGAATCGATATTCGAAAAGAATCCGTTTCTGCAGTTTTGGTTAAAACCAGCCTGCGTGAAAGCCGGATCGATGCCCATGCGCATGTCGCCATATCCGATTCCACTGAGGACAAAAACCCTTTTAAGACAGCCCTGGATACACTTCGCAGTGAGTTGGATACCGACGGCTGTGACTGTGTAGCCTCTATTTCAGCGGATCATTTTTCTTATCGTTTTTTGCAGATCCCATTCAAGGATTCAAAAAAGATTAAAATGGTCCTGCCTTTTGAACTGGAACCAACCGTGCCTTACCCGGTCGATGACCTCATTATTGACTTTGTCGACCTGGAGTCAGCCGGCCATATTGATCATACCGATGTCATTGCCGTGGCAGTGCCCAAATCCGAGCTGACCCCTTATCTTGGGACCCTGGGCGCAATTAAAATGGATCCTGAAATGGTAACGCTGAGCGGATTGCCCACGGCCCTCTGTCTGGCAAATAAGACAGATGCCGGTAAAGATCAGCTGTTTCTGAAAGTCGATAAGGCTCTCAGTACGCTGTTCATCGTTAGCAACGGAGGGATTAAGCTGATCCGATCGTTTCCGACTCCAGTCAACGCCGAGAGCGGGGCAGGGTCGCTGGGAGCCTTTGTCCACCGGACTCTTTCAGCTTTTAGTGAGCTTTCGCAGTTGGAATATCAACCGCCGGATATGGTGGTGACCGGCTCCGGTTTAAACGGCGCCAATTTTGATTCAGATGTTGCCAGGTTTCTTGACCTTCCGGTCAAACGCTTAAACTTTGCAGAAAGCCTGAGTATTCCCATTGACAGTGAAGACAACAAACCGTGGGACCCGGCCCTGATGGATAACGCCCTGGCTCTGGCTCTTATGGAAATCGAGGGAATTAAGGGGCTGAACTTTCACAAAGGCCGGTTTGCCGCTAAAAAATTTATTGCAAAACACAAGAAATATCTGATCAAAACCGGAATTCTGGCCGCAGCGGTGCTGGCCTTATTATTTTTTAATTATTTTGCGGATTCTTATACCTTAAACCGGCAGATAGATCGCTTCGACCGCCAAATAACCGGTATTTTTAAGAAAACTTTTCCTAAGATAAAACGGATTGAAGATCCGTTTAAGCAGATGCAGATTGAAGTGCAGGAAGTCAAAAAAAAAGGGGCATTTCAAACCGCGACGACATCTCAGATACTCAGCATCGACATTTTAGATAATATCAGTAAAAGCATTTCGGAATCCATCGCGGTGGACATTACCCGCATGGTCATTTCGCCGGATAACGTCATAATTACGGGAACCACCGACACCTTTGAAGCGGTGGACGACATTAAAAGTAGGCTGGAGCAAATAGATGCCTTCAAAAAGGTGACGATCAACTCCTCCAACAAGGACCGATCCGGAAAAGAGATCCGTTTCCAGATGAAAGTGGTGTTGTAAAATGAAGCTACCGGCAGCATTAAAAAAAATGAATAAACGCGAACGCTATGCGATTATGCTGGCAGCCGGTGTTATTGGTATCTTTTTGATTGTCACATTAATTGTGGAACCATTTTTGAGCAGAACAGACCAATTGAAAAAAAGCCTGCAAGACAAAGCGGTGATGCTCGAGGAAATGCGTCAACTACAGTCAGAATACAACACGCTGACCCAAAAAGCGAATGTATCTAAAGCCCTATTTAGCCGCCGGCAAAAGGGATTTAAATTGTATCCCTTTTTAGGTCAACTGGCCGTTGAAGCCGGTGTCAAGGATAACATCATCTACATGAAACCTTCCACCAAGACCCAGGCAAACAGCCCATATAAGATTTCGCGGGTGGAAATGAAGCTGGATGCCATCACCCTGGAACAGCTGACAACGTACTTATACGGGGTTGAAACATCCAAAAACATGGTGGACATTAAAAGGATTTCGATTTCGAAAAAAGACAAAAAACAGGGGCTTCTTACCGCCGTGCTGCAGGTTGAAACGATAGAAATCTAAAAAGTTGAAATGAAAATATCCAAAAAATCGCTTTTATATGCTGGCTACATCATCGCTATCACGGGATTTTTTCTCTATTATCTGTTCCCGTCGGACACGCTGAAAACATATCTGACGTATCGGCTAAGTCAGGGACATCCTGATATTACCGTCACCATTGACCGCATAAGTCCGGTTATTCCTCCGGGTATCAAC
>CALZJV010000424.1 GCA_945787595.1 uncultured Desulfobacterales bacterium
CGTGAAATCGTCGAAGCGGCCGAAACCATGGGTGCCGACTCTCGGACTGTTTTCAAGACGGTGATTTTCCCGATGATTCGTCCGTATATGATATCCGGCCTTGCCTTCGCGTTCGTCTTAAGTCTGAATGAGTATATCGTGGCCTACATGGTGTCCGGCTTTACCGTTGAAACCCTTCCGATTAAAATTTTCAACTCCCTGCGCTACGGCTACACACCGGTGATGGCCTCGGTAGCGGTCGTTTTTGTACTGTTGGCGGTCATCATATTCGGACTGATCGGACGATTCGGCGATCTGCCGAAACTGCTTGGTGCGATAAATCCGGAAGAAAATTAAAAATTTATTCTTTACAAACTAGTCTAATTGATGTAACCAAATCAGATTATAAAACCCATTCATCTGGGAACACCTATCATTTAAGCACTATTTTTCTTTTAAAGGAGGGCATTATGAAATCATTCAAGTATGCTGTTGCGTTACTGTCAATTTTTGTACTGGTACCTTGCACGGCGGCAGTCGCCGCCGATACCATCACCGTGACATCGTTTGGGGGAGCGTTCTCACAAAGCCAGATCGAGGCTTACCAGAAACCGTTTATGAAAAAAACTGGAATTAAAATAAACGCCGAGGTTTACAACGGAGGTCTGGCCGAAATCAGAGCCCAGGTCCAATCCGGTAATGTCACCTGGGATATGGTCGATGTTGAAAAACAGGACCTCACCGCCGGCTGCGATGAGGGTCTTTTTGAATCGATTGACTCTGCAATGTTAGCCCCGGCACCGGACGGCACCGCGGCAACTGAAGACTTTCTGCCCGGCGCACTTCATGAATGCGGCGTGGCCACCATCGTCTGGACGACCATCGTGGCCTACGACAAAACCAAGTTCCCGGGAGAGAAACCGTCAAAACTCGCTGATTTTTTTGATGTCAAAAAATTCCCCGGAATGCGCGGTATCAGCAAACGGCCGGTTGTGGCAATGGAATTTGCACTGATGGCTGACGGCGTGCCGCCCGCGGATGTTTACAAAGTCCTATCGACTCCTGAGGGCCTGGATCGAGCTTTCAAGAAATTCGACACCATCAAAGAGAATTTGATTTTCTGGGAAGCCGGCGCCCAGCCGCCGCAGATGCTGGCCGACGGCGAAGTGGTCATGACGACGGCTTATAATGGCCGCATTTTTAACGCCCAGGTCAAAGAAAACAAGCCCTTTGAGATTATCTGGGATCACCAGGTATATAACATGGATTATTATGCGATTCTGAAAGGCACCAAAAACAAAAAGACGGCGCTGGAGTTCTTAAAATATGCCACCAGCACCCAGGCCCTGGCCGATCAGGCAAGTTGGATTTCCTATGGGCCGTCTCGTAAATCTTCCGTGCCGCTCATCAAGACCTATACCGGCACCGATATTCAGATGGGGCCGCACATGCCGACGGCGCCGCAAAACTTTAAAAGTGCCTTGGCGACCGATGACGAATGGTGGGGCGACCACCAGGATGAAGTCCTGAAACGTTACAGCGCCTGGATGGCGAAGTAAAATCAGGGTAATTGATAATAGAAAGGGTGGGTTACGGTATAGACCCGCCCTTTCTACCCCCTTCAATTCTTATTTGGCATGCAGAATCAGATAACACCCATTACGACCACCGACGGAATTCCTTTGAAGGTCAGCCTGCGGCGGGCCGAAAGGAAAAACAAAATTCGCTCTTTTTTGTTTGTCGTCCCCACCCTGTCATTTATTTTATTTGCCTTTCTCATCCCGATATTTGACATGTTAACCCTCAGCATCCATACCCCGGAGGTTGTCGATTTATTGCCCAAGACCGTTAAGGAATTAGAAAGTTGGGATGAAACTATCGGCATCCCAAATGAAGCTGCTTTTGCCGCTCTGGCAGAGGAATTAAAGTTGCTGAGAAAAGACAGGACTCTCGGTCAGGTGACCCTGCGTTTAAACTACGAAAAAACCGGTATGCGCAGCCTGCTCAACAAAACAGCCCGCAAAATAAGGAAATTAAAAGCAGGGCCATTCAAGGAAAAAATGATCGCCATGAATTCTGATTGGGGGAACCGCGAAACCTGGGTGGTGATCAAACGAATGGGCAAACGCTTCACCGCCACCCATTATCTGGCAGCATTTGATTTAAAATATAACGTGGACGACGATATCGTGTCCCAGCCGCAAGTTCAGCAAATCCACAAACAGATGTGGTTGCGGACCCTGTGGGTCAGTCTGGCCGTGATGGCCCTGTGTCTGCTTTTGGGCTACCCGGTGTCCTACCTGCTGTCCACCCTGCCGGTTCGCATCAGTAACCTGCTGTTGATCTGTGTGTTGCTGCCCTTCTGGACCTCTCTGCTGGTGCGGTTGACCAGCTGGATTGTGCTCTTGCAAAAACAGGGGGTCTTAAACGATATTTTTGTCTGGCTGGGCTTTGTGGCCGATGAACAACGGGTACGGATGGTGTACAACATGACCGGAACCCTGGTGGCCATGACGCATATATTGCTACCGTTTATGATATTGCCCCTTTACAGTGTCATGAAAACCATCTCACCCTATTATGTTAAGGCCGCGCGCTCGCTGGGAGCCAATCCATTTCGGGCTTTCCGGCAGATTTATCTGCCCCTGACAATTCCGGGTATTGGCGCCGGTGGCCTTCTGGTGTTTATTCTGGCCATTGGCTATTATATTACACCGGCATTGGTGGGCGGCGCATCCGGTCAGTTAATCGGTAACTTTATCGCCCTGCACATGAGCAAAACCTTAAACTGGGGCTTAGCCGCCGCCATGGGTACGATTCTACTGGGAGGTGTTTTAGCCATCTATTGGCTCTATAATCGCATCGTCGGCATCGAGAATATGAAACTGGGGTAGGTAATTAGTTGATAAGTTAAATGGTTGAATAGTTGACAGGTTGAGTAGTTGATTGGTTGTTAATGTTGGAATTCAGACTTTAAAATAGGATGTCTTCCTTTTTTAATTCCGCATTCCGAATTCCACCTTCCGAATTTAAAATAATCCGTGCTCACCTGCGACAACATTTAATCAAGCAAGGTGTACGAGTAAATTCGGAATAGGAAAAAAGCAAACAGTAAACGGATTATTATTATGTCGTTGCCTGCATACGCCGGTCGGCTTGAAAAAACTTGGTACTATGCTTTCAGGATTGTCTGCGGGCTGATATTATTTTTTCTGATCGCCCCGATTGTGGTTCTAATTCCCCTTTCATTTAACGCCGAACCGTATTTCACCTTTACCCAGGAGATGTTGACACTCAAGTCGAGTGCCTTTTCCACCAGATGGTATCAGGATATTATCACCAATCCGCAATGGATCCATTCTATTAAAAACAGCATTATTATCGGCTTTTTTGCAACTATATTTGCGACCTTTTTCGGTACTTTGGCGGCCTGGGGTTTAAGCCGCCCCCATACGCCGTTTCGGGTTCCGTTAATGGGGCTTCTTATCTCCCCGATGATTGTGCCATTAATTATCACGGCCGCCGGCATGTTTTTCTTCTATTCAAAAGTCGGATTAGCGCAGACCTACCCGGGTCTCATAATGGCACATACCGCTCTGGGCATTCCATTTGTGATCATCACGGTGACGGCCACCTTGATGGGATTTGACCAGGATCTGATCCGGGCATCGGCCAGCCTGGGCGCCAATCCGGTAACCACCTTTCGCAAAGTCGTAATGCCCCTGATACTGCCGGGCGTCATCTCCGGTGCGCTCTTTGCACTGGTGACGTCATTTGATGAAATCGTGGTGGTATTATTTCTTTCCGGATTTGAGCAGCGCACCATCCCACGTCAAATGTGGGTAGGTATCCGCGAGCAAATCAGCCCGACCATACTGGCGGTGGCAACCATCCTGATTGCAGTGGCCGTTGTCCTGCTGACAGTGGTGGAACTGTTGCGGCGTCGCTCGGAGCGCTTGCGGGGCATAAGGCCAACTTAATTTCTTGTCCCAAAATTCTCCTCCAAAACAGACGGTAATCTCTAAATATAGTTCGGTGCTTAAAAAAAGATAGAACGGATTAATCAGGATCACTGTTCAAGGTAAGTAATCTAATGCTCGACAATCTTCCGAGATCCATCCAACATTGATTTTTTCACCCTTATTTATTTTTAATCGGCCGGCGGCATTGGGTACTTTGACGATGAAGTCATCGTTGCCGCACACACTGATGCGCGTCCGCAAATGGTCGCCTAAATAAATCAATTCTCTGACAGTGCCTTCAAAAATATTTTCAAGATTTCCTGCGGCAGGATTAAGGGTGACTCTTTCTGGGCGCAGTGAGAGGGTGGTTCGATCGCCGATCTTGTCGACATTGACTTTCAGCGCCTTAACGATCTCGCCACTGTCAACTTTAACAATGCATCGATCTTCGGCCAGTTCCGTCACCTCGCCGGAGATCTTGTTGTTTTCACCGATAAACTGCGCCACAAAGGCATTTTCAGGTTCTTCGTACAGAACATCCGGGGTGGAGAGCTGCTGGATGACGCCGTCTTCGAATACGGCAACTCTATTGGACATGGTCATGGCTTCACTCTGATCATGGGTGACATAGACCACGGTTACATTTAATTCATCATGAATATGCTTGATCTCGTACTGCATCTGTTCGCGCAGGTTCTTATCAAGAGCACCCAGCGGTTCATCCATCAGCACCAGGCTCGGTTCGAAGACAAGGGCCCGCGCCAATGCCACCCGCTGCTGCTGCCCACCGGATAGCTGGGCCGGGAACCGCGCCTCGAATCCCCCGAGCTCGACCATTTCAAGCGCCCTGATGACCCTTTCTTTAATCTCGCGCTTGGGGCGCTTCCGGACCTCGAGAGGATACGACAAGTTTTCGCTGACCGTCATGTGGGGAAACAGGGCATAATTCTGAAAAACCATGCCGATATTGCGTTTGTGGGGCGGAATATTGCCGATCTGTTGCTCATCCAGAAATATCTCCCCATGGGTCGGGGTTTCAAAACCGGCCAGCATCATAAGGGTTGTTGTTTTGCCGGATCCTGAAGGCCCAAGCATGGTTAGAAATTCACCTTTTGCAATTTCAAGGTTAAGGTTTTTGATGACCAGGGTTTCACCATCGAAACTTTTTTCGATTTCTTTGAATCGGACAAATGCGTTACCGTTATTGACCTCGGATACAGCCATGAAGAAAGATCCTTTCCATAAGACAGGCAGCGAGCAGTAAGATAAGCATTTATGCTTGTCTTAGACTTTTTTTAATACTAAAGAAGGAGGGCTTGTCATGGGTTCAGAGCACCCTTCGATGAATAGAATTATGGAAGTTGCCCCCGTGTGTCAAGCTTAAAATCGGTGTGTATCTGGCAATCCGGTTATTTCTCAAAACGAATTATAAATTTTGGATAATTAATTAAGCGGGAAATTGCGTATTAGGGAAGGTGAATCGTGCATAACCTGATGAAAAAACGTGTGACTGAATTTCAGACACGCCTGGCCGACGAAAGCATCGACCTTGCTATCATCCACGACCCGGATAATATTTATTTTCTCGCGGGGTTTTGGGGCTATCTGGGAATGGATTTCGGCCGGCCAACAATTCTGGTAATCCCCGTGACAGGCAGACCCACGCTCATCACCCCCGGATTGGAGGCCGAAATGGCAGCCAATATG
>CALZJV010000425.1 GCA_945787595.1 uncultured Desulfobacterales bacterium
TTGATCCTGTCAGAAAATTGTATATTTATGCCGTTAAGTTTTCTTCTTCGATTAGACCGGCCGCTTTTCAGGCCGGCGGCTGGGCTGACACCTGAAACCTCTATTCCGGCTGTCTGATTTTTTCGGTAATTCCCGTATATGTCTTTCTCAGTTTCGGTTTTTCAATTTTTCCGGTAGGGCTTCTGGGAACTTCGCCGAAAATAATTTTTCTGGGCCTTTTGTATTTTGGTAGGCTTTTACAGAAGTCGGTGACCTCTTCTTCGGTCAGGGTTTGATTGGGTTTGGCTTTGATGATGGCCGCTACGATTTCAACCAGGCGTTCATCGGGAATTCCGATGACACCGACGTCCTGCACTTTCGGATGTTCCATGATATGACTTTCAATCTCCACTGGAAAGATATTTTCTCCACCCGTGATGATGATGTCTTTGGCGCGATCCACCAGCCAAATAAAGCCGTCCTCATCGATGCGGGCAATATCGCCTGTGAGCAGCCATCCGTCTTTTAGCGTGGCAGCGGTGGCTTCGGGGTTCTTGTAGTATTCTCTCATCACTCCGGGACCCCTGACCAGTAGCTCACCGGGTTCACCCTGGGGCAGGGGCTGCAATTCGAAATCCACGATGCGGCATTCCCAGTCAAATCCGGGGACTCCGATGGCACCGACTTTAGCGGTATTTTCCATCCCCAGATGCACACAACCCGGGCCGGTTGATTCGGTAAGGCCGTAGTTGGTGTCATAATCATGGTGTGGAAAAATCTTTTTCCAGTTGTTAATCAGGCTGGGAGGAATCGGCTGGGCGCCCATATGCACCAGGCGCCACTGATCGAGCTCGTAGTCTTCGATATCGACTTCCTTATTTTCGATGGCAATCAGGATGTCGTGTGCCCAGGGAACCAGCAGCCAGACAATCGTGATTTTTTCTTGCGAGATCGCCTGCAGGATAAACTCTGGCTTAATACCTTTGAGAATGACGCCCCTGGCGCCGACGATAAAATTGCCGAACCAATGCATTTTTGCACCGGTGTGGTAAAGCGGCGGGATGCATAAAAAATTATCTTCGTGGGTCTGATTGTGGTGGCGGTTTTCAACGTAACAGGCATGTTCCAGATTGCGGTGGGTCAGCAGTACAGCTTTGGGTCTGCCGGTTGTGCCGGATGTGAAGTATAAGCCCGCGTTGTCAAGCAGGTCGAATCGAATCCCGGGATTTTCAAGATTGCCCGAAGCCAGAAATTCGGTATATTGTTCGGTATCGTCGGGTCGCTTATTTGCCGGGCCGACAAAAATGTAGTTCTCAATGGTTTTGTCCAAAGCAGGTTTTACCGCATTGACTCTGTCGATAAATTCTTCGCCGAACAGCAGGACCTTTGCCTCTGCAATTTCGCAGCAGTGTTTGATATCATTACCTGAAAATCTGAAGTTCAAGGGCACTACCCAAGCGCCGGCGCGCAGGATGCCGAAATATGCCGGCAACCATTCGATGCAGTTCATCATCAGGTGCACAACCCTGTCGCCTTTTCGGACGCCTTTGGCAATCAGGGCGTTGGCAACTCGGTTGGCCTCGGCATCGAATTGTTCCCAGGTAATTTCCTTACGGCTGTTCTTGGTCGGGTTCCTTTCAACAAGCGCAATTTCCTTACCGTAGACACGGGCGTTCCTAGCTAAAATCTCAGTTATCAGCATGGCTTTTTCCTTTATCCGCAAACGATTTGCCACAAAGGCACAAAGACCCTAAGACATCGTAATGAATGAACAGTAATGAAAATGAAAACGGAAGATTGTGCGCAATGCCGCGACTGGATGTTAAATAAAAGCCTCAGTGGAAAGCTGTTCATCCATAACGATCCCTAATGGTCTCAGACAGCATCCGCTTTCGATGGTGATCATCCACTGCGCATTATTGCGTACAAAAAAAGAAAAGCGTGATCTGAACTACTTGGTGGATAAATTCTTGCTTTTCTTATTTCAATTTAAAATTTATAATTTTTCTTTAGACCGTGGTGTCTTGGTGGCTGAACTTTTTTAATCCAGTTTTTGAAAGGCTTCCTTGCGGCCGGTATATTTCTCCCTCATTTTGGGTTTCATGAGTTTGCCGGTCGGATTTCTCATGACCGTATCAAAAAGGACTTTGCGCGGCACCTTGTAGGTCGCCATCTTGGATTTGGCAAACTCAATCAGCTCTTCCTCCGTCATGGATTCCCCTTCTTTCAACTGGACAATGGCCAGCACAATTTCCACCAGCCGCTCATCCGGGTATCCGATGCAGGCCACATCATCAATTTTAGGGTGGTCCATCAAGGCATCTTCAATCTCCACCGGAAAGATATTTTCCCCGCCGCTGGTCACCATGTCCTTGGCCCGGTCGACAATATAATAATAGCCTTCCTCGTCGGCTTTAACCAGATCTCCGGTATACAGCCAGTCGTTTTTAAGTGATTTTTGCGTTAGCTCCGGGTTTTGATAATAGCCCTTCATCATACGATTGGTTTTGAGCAACAGCTCTCCAACCTTTCCGGCCGGAAGTTCGGTGCCGTCAAAATCGATTATTTTGGCATCCATCCCAAAAGTGGGCTTGCCGATGGAGCCGGGCTTTTGCAATACTTCCTCCGGGTAGAGATTAAAAAGTCCGCCGCCGCCGCCTTCGGTGATGCCGTAAATATTGGAAACACCGCAGGGCAGAGTTTTCACCAGCCGTTTCATAACATCGAAAGGAACCGGCTGAGCCCCGATTTCCATGTATCGCCAGTTGGAAAGATCATAATCCTCAAGCTTGAGTTCACCATTGCGGATAGCGTTTAAGATGGCAACGGCAATGGGTACCACAAATAGAACATCCGTTCCCTTCTCTTCAGCCATGGCCTCGATGACCCATTTGGGGTCGCTGAATTCCCTAAGAATTGTACCGACAGCCCCGGTGGCATAAAAGGGCGCCCACAAAAACATGGTGCCACTATGATACAAAGGAAGGAAAAATACATAATTGTGATTTTTTTCAACAAAATAACTCATACCGTTGCCGATAGCGGTATTGTTCAGGGAGTAGTGGGTGTGCAGGACCGGCTTCGGATCACCGGTGGTGCCGGAGGTGAACATCATGGCCAGATCATGCTGATCATCCACATCGACGATGGCTTCAGAAATGTCGCTATTTGCCGCCAGTGTCTGATAATCGATCATATCATCAGGCACCGACTCGCCCACGCAAATATAATGCGCCACGGTTTTCAAATCCTTTTGGACCGGCTGAACCACCGCAAGAAATTCAGATCCAATGATAAACGCTTTGGGGCTGCAAATCTTGGCGGCATACAGGATATCCGCACCCACAAACCGAAAATTAAGGGGGACGACCACCGCACCGATCTTGATGATACCATAATAGGTGATCAGCCATTCGAGAGAATTATTCTGCAGATGCATGACAAAGTCGCCGTCTTTGATTCCCATATCTTTTGTTAAATAATTGGCGACCTTATTGATCTCATCATTAAACTGCCGCCAGGTCAGCGTGCGTCTATGGTTCTTGGAAGGCGTTCTTTCGATCAGGCATACTTTATTTGACAAATGGCGGGCATGGACGACTGCGTAATTGGCATAATTCATTTGATCTTTTCTCCTTATTCGCGATACCTATCCTTGAGTTTGCGGTGCAGAATTTTTCCGGTGGGGGTACGCGGCATATCCTCTTCATCAATAAATATAATTTCCTTGGGGCGTTTGAATCCCGCCATCTGGCTTTTACAGCATTCCCGGATAGTATCTTCATTGATCTTGGATTCATCGAGCCCGGGTTTGCGGATAACTACCGCCGCCACCTTCTCGCCCCATTTGTCATCGGGGAGTCCGACAACGGCGCAGTCAAACACGCACTCATGACTGCCGATGACTTCTTCTATCTCGCTGGGATAGACATTCTCACCGCCGGTAATGATCATATTGTCCTTGCGGTCGACGATTTGATAAAATCCGTCTTCATCGCGGGTGGCCAAGTCGCCGGCGGAAAACCACCCGCCTTTAAAAGATTCGGCCGTTTTCTGGGGCAGTTTGTAGTATTCGTCAAAAAGCATAGGTCCCCGTGAGTACAATTCGCCGACCTCCCCGACGCCGACCTCATTGCCGTCTAGATCCAGGATTTTGACAAAATCCGTTCCCAGTGTTTCATAACCGATGGAGCCCAGCTTTCTCAACTGGTCTTCGGGTTTGAGAACGGTGACAATACCGGCTTCCGTGGAGCCATAACCCTCGTAGAGTTCAACACCGGGAAAAAAATCCATGATTGCCAGCTTCATGCTTTTTCGCACTGGCGCGGATGAGCAAATCAGCTTTCTGATGGAGCTGACATCATGTTTTTTAGCTTCCATTGAGGCGTTTAGAATCAGGTTATAATGAGTGGGGATCAGGGAGATAAACGATATTTTCTGCCGCTCGACAATTTGCAGGATTTCTCCAGGCTTGAATGATCGCGCCGGATGGATGTATACCGAGGCTCCGATGTAAATAAAGGTGAAGGTAAAAAAGGTGGAGTTAATATGGCAAAGTGGCATGACATTTAGACAAAAGTCATGTTCGTTGAAGCCGAAATCGGCTGCATTGATGAGAAAAAATGCAATGTGGGATTCATGCGAACGTACCACCCCTTTGGGTCTGCCGGTGGTGCCCGAGGTGTAGATCAGAATCCAGGTGTCTGCGGGCATGACTTCGGCTTCGGGTTCAGCGTCTGAGGCGTTTTCAATAAAGGCCTCGTATGGTCTGTAGCCCTCAATGGTCTGACCAACCACGATATAATTATCAGCCGTAATGTTTTTCAAGTGGGTCTTAATCGGATCCACCGTTGAAGTAAATTCGTCGTGGACGATAAATGCTTTGGCATCCGAATTTTCAGCGATATACTCAACTTCCGAACTTACCAGGCGGAAGTTGATCGGTACGATGACTATGCCGGTTTTAGCAGTCGCCAGATAAACTTCTACGATTTCGATGCTGTTTTCCAGCAACACGGCGATTTTATCGCCTTTGGACAGCCCCATTGAGAGCAGGCTGTGTGCAAGTTTATTAACTCGTTTGTTGGCCTGCGGATATGTAAAGGTGCGTGTGCGGTCTTTAAACGCCACGGTATTCGGGAACTTTTTGGCATTGACTTTAAGATTTTGACCCACATTTAACCATCCGGCCATTGCTATTCTCCTTATAAGGATTGAAGATTTTCGAATGACTAATGACGAATGACTAATGAAGGAATCCTATCGATAATAATAATTCCAAAAAGACTGAGCGAAGCGAATTCCACAATTCGTCAATCGTCAGTTGTCATTATTCATTTCTCAATGCTGATCCTGGCATCCACGACAAAGACCTGATCCTCAACGGCAATCAGCGGATTTAAATCCATTTCCTGTATTTGAGGCAGATCCGTGAGCAGTTGGGAAAGGCGCTGAATGATTTCGATCAACTGGTCCTGATTCACTCCCTTCTGTCCGCGCGCGCCTTCAAGCATGGATGCGCCTTTGATGGACGCCAACATTTGTCTGGCCTCACCCGCTGGCACCGGTGTAAGGTTGAAAACAACATCTTTCATAATTTCAACGAATATACCCCCGAGACCGAACATAACGGCATGGCCGAGACCTTCTTCGGCTTTGGCGCCCATGATTAACTCCAGACCTCCGGGGAGATATTTCTGGACCAAAAAGCTCAGATCGTCTTCTGAAAAACTCTGCTGCATTTTTTCAACCGCTGTCTCCACGGCATCCCCGTCCTTCAAATTAATGGCGACGCCCCCCATGTCGCTTTTATGCAGGATTGAAGCGGCATCGGCCTTGACGACCACCGGATAACCGATCTCAGCAGCGGCCTTGACTGCCTCTTCAGCGTTGGCTGCTATGTGCCAGCCCGCTGTCGGAATCTTATAGGCGGCCAGGATGCTGTAAACCTCTTCGGCCGAAAGACTTGATTTCCCGGCTTCTTTGGCCGCTGCCAGGATTTGTCGGCCATCGTCGGCGGCCGTGTCGCTAAACGTTTGTACTTCGCCGATGTGTCGGGTGCGGATATAGTGATAGTTAACCAATGCTGTCATGGCCCGGGCCGCCTCGCCCGGCAGGGCAAAACATGGCACCCCGCCGTCTTGCAAAATCTTTACCACTTCCGTCCATTGGCGTCTGTCCGTCATCAGGTTGCAGACAATCGGTTTCTTCTGTTGATTGCTCACTTCAACAATTTCTCTGGCCGTGCTTTCATTGTCTACAAAAAACGGCGTGACGAAGTTGACGAAGACACAGTCGAAATTTTCATCTGCCATCATGGCGTCCAGGCACGCCCGATAATGCTGGGCCGGACCAGTGGCTAAAACATCTATTGGGTTGTTGACGGAGGCTTCCGGAAACAGAGTTTCAGTCAATACGGCTTGGGTCTTTTCTGAAAGCGGCGGCAGGGTCAAACCGGCCCCAACCATCACGTCCGTGGCAATCACCGCCGGGCCACCGGTATTGGTAATGATTCCCACCCGGTTGCCTCTGGGAATCGGTTGGGTTGCGAAGGCCGCGGCAGCTTCAATCAGCTCCCCTTCGTCTCTGAAGGACAGGATGCCGGCTTTTTTGAAGATCAAATCGGTGGCAATGTCTTCCTTGGCAAGCCCTCCGGTGTGAGAGGCCGCGGCCTTGGCGCCTTCCATAGTGCGTCCGGCCTTCATGGCCAGGATTGGTTTTTTAGCAGCCACTTTCATGGCGACCTCCATGAAGGTTGTGGCATCCCTGAGTCCTTCAACATAGGTTACGATGACGCGGGTGCCGTCATCATCTCCCAGGTATTCCATGATTTCCGGGATCGTCACATCACAGGCGTTGCCGTTGGAGGCATAGATGCGGGTGCCGACCCCCATTTGGGAAAATGCCTGGTGAATCACTTCGGCCACTCCACCGCTGAGAGCCACTATGGAGATGTAGCCCGGATCGGGCATGGTGAAGGTGAAATTGCAATAGGCCCTAATATCCGCATCTGTATTAATAATGCCTTGACAATTGGGGCCCAGCACCCGGATGCCATATTCATCTGCTCTTGCCAGGAAATCCTTTTCAATGGCTTCCCCTTCGGGACCTGTCTCAGAAAACCCACCTGAATTGATGATGACATTTTTTACCCCTTTTTTGCCGCAGTCTTCCATGGCCATCGGTACGAACTTGGCCGGGATCACCATATGAACGACATCGATATTGTCGGGACATTCCATAATCGACTTATAGGCCTTAAGCCCCCTGATTTCATCCGCCTTGGGATTGATCGGGTAAATTCCGCCTTTAAACCCGAAGTCGATCAGGTTTTTGATCACCCGATTGCCGATGGACAGTTCCTTTGACGAAGCTCCGATGACGGCTACCGA
>CALZJV010000426.1 GCA_945787595.1 uncultured Desulfobacterales bacterium
CTTCGTGAGTGTATCGCCTTTTCCAAAGAGGAGTCTGTAACCGCCGTCCAATCACTTCTGGGTAAACCGGATCTAAAGGAGGTGATCCTGTTTTCTACTTGCAATCGGGTTGAAGTACTCTTCGTTACCGACAACAAATCCCGGGCAATTTCAACCACAAAAGAATTTATAGCCGATTTTAATAAAATCCCTCTCGAACAATTTGAAAATGCCCTCTATGTCCATGAGGGAGATGAAGCAGTGCGCCATATTTTTAGAGTTGCTTCCAGTCTGGATTCCATGGTGGTCGGCGAACCTCAAATCCTCGGCCAGATAAAGGATGGCTATCGGACAGCCACGGCTATAAACACATCCGGAGCTATCCTGAATCGCCTGCTACACAGAACATTTTTTGTGGCCAAACGAATACGCACGGAGACCGGCATTGGTGACCGGGCGGTATCCATCAGTTTTGCAGCGGTTGAACTGGGACGTAAGATATTCGGGACACTGGAAGGTAAAACCGTCTTGCTGATTGGCGCCGGAGAGATGGCGGAGCTTTCCGTCGAACACCTGATTCGAAATAAGGCCGGTGATATATATGTGGCCAACCGGACCTTTGAAAATGCTGTTGCCCTGGCTAAAAAGTTTAACGGACAGGCCCAGAGCTTCGAAGAGATATCAGATTGCTTGAAATTCATTGACATTGTCATCAGCTCCACCGGGGCATCTGATTTTGTGATCACCCGCGATCAGGTGAAAGGTGTCCTTCGTGGGCGGCGTAGCCGGCCACTTTTTTTTATCGATATCGCCGTCCCCCGGGATATTGACCCGGCAGTAAACCGGTTGTCGAACTCCTATGTATATGATATCGACGACCTAAAGGACGTCATTGACGAGAATATGGAGGATCGCCAGCAGGAAGCCGTCAAGGCCGAACGAATTGTCGATGAAGCGGTTATCAACTTCCGCCAGTGGCATGCCGGCCTCAATGTAGTGCCGACTATCATTGCGTTGAGAAAAAAAGTGGAGTCTATCACCCAGGCGGAAATAAAAAAAACGCTGCAGTTAAATAAATTTCCCGATTCCGGTGTCGATGCGCTTAACAAAATGGCTGGTTCTCTTATTAACAAAATACTGCACGACCCCACCATATTCTTAAAAAAGAACGGTATGCTGACAGATAAGTCACTTTATATCGATGCTGTTCGGAAATTATTTAAATTGGAGGAATAATGTCTGATTTTTGGATGCTGGTTCATTGAATAAATAACCATCGACTAGCACCAACAACCGACAGTATTTCCGGAGGAAATATTATGAAAAAAACAGCCTTTTTATTTCCCGGTCAGGGATCCCAGAGTGTCGGGATGGGCGAAGAGTTTTACCGCGAATATGATACTGTCCGTGAACTTTTTGACATGACGGAGGAAATTACTCGTATTAAAATTTCAAAGCTCTGTTTCAAAGGTCCACTGGAAGATTTAACGATGACAATTAATTTGCAGCCGGCGGTGACGGCGGTGAATCTTGCCTGTTTGGCGGCCATCGAAAAGGAATATACCGCATATCACTGTTGCGCCGGACATAGCGTGGGTGAATACAGTGCTTTAAATGCAGCCGGTGTGATTTCAAAAGAAGACACCATACGACTGGTTTTTAAACGAGGTGAACTGATGCACCGTGATGCAACCCGGCATCGAGGTGTGATGCATGCCATCGTGGGTCTTCCTATCGATGAGGTTTCTGAGATGGTTTCCGAAGGGAAAAATGACGGTGTCGTATCGGTAGCCAATCACAACACCGAGCTTCAAATCGTGATAACCGGGACTGAGAAACCGGTTGCCCGAGTTTCAGCTCTGGCGAGTGCCAAAGGCGCAAAGTCAGTTCCACTGAAAGTTAGCGGCGCCTGGCACAGCGCATTGATTAAAGATGCCCAGGACGAATTTAAAGGAAATCTTGATTCGATATCGTTTAGCTCTCCGCAAAAATCCTTATTATTTAATGTCACTGCGGATTCATCGGACAATCCGGATGAAATTAAAGAAATTATGGGCCGCCAGTTGTGCAGTCCCGTGCGGTGGTACGACGCCATGAATAAGCTGATAGATGAAGATGTGGAGGTATTTGTGGAAGTTGGCCCGGGCAGAGTCCTTGCCGGGCTGTTAAAAAAGATCCTGCCCAGAGACCACCCCGCTAAAATTTATAACGTCGCTAATATGAAACAACTTGAAAAATTTTTAAAAAATAATTAACGGTGATTTTTTTAGTATATCCGTTGTAGCGCAAAAGGTTCATTTCGTGCCCAGAATTTCACTACTCCATCATTCCATGTGGTACACAACATCATCACCGTTAGAGGCCAAAAAAACAATATGTATTCAATAGCTTGTATAAAATTCGGGACATTGAACTGTATTGTCTCGTCTGCCTGCGACGGGTAGATTTATTTTATTCTTTACATGGAATTCGGTCTGTGCTATTTAATTCCATTTTAGCAGAGCCAATTTCCAAGTTTCGCGATTAATCAATTTCAATAGGTTATGAGATTCAGATTCGAGAATTTTGACTTTTTACGAGATAGTCAACATTAATTGAAAGAAATTAAGGATTTCAGAAGGTCCGATCATGAAAAAAAAAGATAAAGAGGATTTTAAAAAACATCTCACCGAAAGGCTCAAAGATCTTTTGAATCAGGCAGGCAATACGGTTTCGGGCATGACCGAGACCAAGGAAAATTTTCCGGACCCAACCGACCGCGCGGCCCTAGAAGCAGACCGCAATTTTATGCTGCGAATCCGTGATCGGGAAGCCAAGCTGATAAAAAAAATCAAAGAAGCTCTGGAACGGATTGAAAATGATACATACGGAATTTGTGAATCCTGTGGTGAAGATATTTCTATCAAACGGTTGAAAGCCAGACCGGTTACAACACAATGCATCGATTGTAAATCCAAAGAGGAAGCTTTGGAGAAAGCCCTTGGAATTTAGCAGTAATGTAAGCATTGACCTTCATATCCACACCACAGCTTCCGATGGTACATATACGCCCGAACAGGTTATTTCGCATGCGCATAGGCTCAATTTAAAAGCAATCGCCATAACGGACCACGACACGGTGACCGGTTCAAAAGAAGCTTTGCATAGCGGTATTCCCCCTTCTCTTGGATTTTTAACCGGCGTTGAAATCAGTTCGACGCCCCCTCCCTTTTTTCCCGGTTCCGGAAGTTTCCATTTGCTGGGCTATTCAATTCGTCTCGACGATCCGAAATTGAACCGAACTCTTGAAAAACTACAGCAGGCAAGAAAAAACCGGAATCCGGCGATTATAAAACGCTTAAATGAATTGGGTATTTCCATTGCCCTGGACGAGGTTCTCAAAGAAGTGGGGCAGGGACAGCTGGGCAGGCCTCACATTGCGCAGCTTATGGTCAAAAAGAAAGTGGTTGCATCGATTGATGAGGCGTTCGATCAACTATTAGGCACCGGGAAACCCGCTTATGTGGATAAAAAACGAGTCGAATGCTTCAAGGCGATAGAAATCATACGAGACGCCGGAGGCGTTCCCGTCCTGGCTCATCCCGGTTTACTGGATTTCAAAAATGAAAACCAGATAGATGAGTTGATAGGTAATTTAAAGAAAGCGGGGATCCAGGGCGTGGAGGTTTATTATTCAGAACATACCCCGGATCAGACTCGCCTTTATGCCGAGCTGGCAAAGCGCCATAATTTATTGATGACCGGCGGCAGTGACTTTCACGGTGCCATTCAGCCTGAAATCGAAATGGGATCGGGACATGGCGACCTGATTGTTCCTTTCGAATTGTTCGAGAAGTTAATCCAGCACTGATTTTCCCTCCCTATTTTTATGCGCACGCCTGCCGGTTCAAATTAATGTAACATTTTATTTGATTAGAAGTTTCGGACACAGATTATCACAGATAAATAAAGATTTTAGAATTCAAGAATTAAAAACTGAAATTTATCTTTAGAAACTAACTCTCCTTATAATCCGTGTTTATCCGTGTCCCCTTAAAAAAACAGACCATTATTACGATAGCGATATTTGTAGGTACACCAATGGAAGCAAAAGATCCGGCCGGTATTGAAAAACGATTGCAATACGAATTCAAAGATAAAAGCCTTCTGTTAGAAGCCCTTAGACACAGCTCTTATGTCAACGAAATTTCCGATCCCGATCTGCGGGACAATGAGCGACTCGAATTTCTGGGTGATGCGGTTTTGAATCTAACCGTCGGCCACATCCTCATGCACAATTACCCAGATATAAAAGAAGGTGACTTGTCGAGAAGCCGTGCCAAACTCGTGAATGAATCCCAGCTTGCTGAAACGGCCCGATCATTTAGACTGGGCTATTACATCCTGCTGGGCAAGGGAGAGATACAAACCCAGGGCCGGGAAAAGAACTCCATATTAGCCGATACCTTTGAAGCACTGATGGCGGCAATCTATCTGGACGGTGGTTTCGATGTCGCTTATAAGATCATCGAAAAAAAATTTCAGCCATTAATAGAACGGCTGGATGCCGCCGACAGTAATTATGATTACAAGAGCCAGTTGCAGGAACGGGTACAAGTCGAGCATGGAGTGACACCCGGTTACAAGATCATTCGTGAAGATGGCCCGGATCACGATAAAACTTTCTGGGTGGCTCTGAAAGTGATTGATGTCCGCACTGAAGGAAGCGGAAAAAGCAAAAAGGCAGCTGAGCAGGATGCTGCTAGAAAAGCGCTGGAGCTGTTAGGAAGTGTCCATCCATAAATTGGTTAAAATCAGTTTGGGCACTGTATGATGTTTCCAATCCAGAAATGCGGATTTTGGTCCAAGGTCAAGGAAATCAAGCGTTTGTGAGGAGACGTAGCTGGCTACGTCGCACAAACAAACGCGCCGATTGACGCCGAGATTGGGCAAAAAAACCATTTATGGATGGAAACTAGGAAATAATAGCTAAGGGTTCACGAAGAAATAAATTCACAATTTTAGGTGTTGAGGCGCCCGTCTGGCAAGGCGCGAAAACGCAGGAATATCTGGATATTCCGAGCTTTCGCAACGCCGCCAGGCGGGATGCATCGTCGTATAAAATGTGAAGTTATTTTTGAGTGAGCCCTAAGTCTGAACCAGTTCAATGGTGATGTTTTCAGGACCCTTAAAAAAGGCGATGGTCAAACCGGCTGCATCTGTGGGTGACATGAAAAATTGGTAGCCGCGTTTGGTCAGATCATCCCTGGCTGCATGAATATCATCCACTTTTAACCCGATATGATCGTATCCATACGTGGATGGGGATAGGTGATCCCTGATCTCTTCATCCACGCGAGCAAGTCTCAGGTTGATATCGATTCCCTGAAGATCCAGGGTTGCCCCATCGGCGGTTCCAAATTTTCGACGCTTTAAAAGCTCTGCACCAAGGGCATCCGTAAAAAAGCTGATCATCGTTTCCAGATCCCGGCAAATCAAGTGAATGTGGTGTAAGCGATAGGTCATAGGGTAGCTCCGATAAATTTGATTAAGGGTGTTTTCGCTTTGTCAATACAAGTAAAATATCTAGATTATATAAAGGGTTTAGCCGGTTATGTCTTCAAACTAAAATCCTCAACGGCCTAAGGCCGACCATGGCACTATTGC
>CALZJV010000427.1 GCA_945787595.1 uncultured Desulfobacterales bacterium
TGAGCTCTTCTATCAGGGGAAGGACCTTCCAGCGATCGCCTTCATTTAACTGGCGGTAATATTCCCTCTCATTGGGATAGATATTCGTATCCATAAATGCTTTGAGCCGTTGCTGCAGATCCCTGGTTTTATCTGAAAATTCAAAAAACATGGACGCCTCCTTTTGATTGAAATTGAGTTGTTACTCAATTTTGTCAATGCTCTCCACCGTAACTTTAGATATTACTTACCAGAAACTATCTGAATCCTTCAAGTATTTTCGCATATCACATCTTTGAACCGCTGAATTCATGCCAACCGGAACATCAACCTCGTATGAAACTACACAAAATGGCACGGTTTCTTGATGATTAAACTGGCCGCTTTGGCATCCGGGCTAAACAGCGAACCGCAGAATGTCGAATAACGAATATCGAATGCCGAAGGATGGAATCGCTTCGCGAAATCTTTTTTATAACAGAGAGAATACATTCATTCGCCGTTCGATGTTGGACGTTCGATGCTTACAGTCCGCCTTGGAGGATTCGACGTTCATTAGTTTCTTTCTCGATTAAACTAGCCGCTTTTCAGTCCGGCGGCTGAGTTGCACCTTGAACCCTGATATGGTAACAAAAAATGTTTTTCCATATTATCCGTACCTTATTAAAATACACTATATATTGTGCTTATAATGCTCTTGACATACAATTTCTTTTCAGCCATGTATGGCAGATCTAAACATAGGTTGAGCGGTTTGGGGTTCAACGTTCCGGATTGAAAAAGCTTACACAGCTCATATCAAAGGGATTCTGTAATGTCATCGAGAAAAAAGAGCCGCAAAAAACGTAAAACATTTAACCACCGCGTATCCGCTGGAACACATAAGCGGAATGGCGCGATTGATGATACCAGCCGTCTGACTCCAGGTAAATTTCAGTCTACATCCTCCGGTTTCGCACACGAGGTTAACCGGTTGATATCCAAAGATAAAATCAAAGCAGCGGTCAGCAGGGCCAAATTTCATCACAAACGTCTGGGTACGGCGGAATCTGAAATGGTTCTGGTGGATGCGTATGTAGCTCGAATCCGTGAAATGATGGACAGAGGCTTCACCGTTGAGGCCAAAACATTGCTGAAATTGGTTCGGGGGCGATATAATTGCCCAGATCATCGCTTAACTGAATTAAATGCCGTCATTTCCCTCCGAGAGGGAAGGATAGACGAACTGGTTTGGTCTCTTGAGAATCCCGGTTTGCCACAGGAACAGCGTGCAGCCATAGAAAAAATAATCACCAATGAGCTGGTTGATCTCAGCCTGTTGGCTCGGTGTGAAACTCTACCTTCCGGCCACCCACTGAAAACCGCCGCGCTGGCGACTGCGGAAGCGTTTGCAAGGGTGACATCCGGTTTTGTCAGGGATGAGGAAGTCGCCTTGCCGGCTGTCTCGCGCCGGAGTCCGCTGGCACCGTGGAAAATACTTATCAGGGCGATTGCCTCTTTTTATCGCCATGACGATGAAATCTGCGAGAAGTATCTGGATGCGGTTGATCCCGAATCAGCGCCGGGACGTCTTGTGCCTTTACTCCGTGAGCTGATTGCAGGCCAATTGGAGGTCGGCTTCGATAAAAACTCAGCCCTTCTGGCTGAAAAAGTCGTTGGAAACAATAAAACGACCCAGGATGCCTTGCAAAGGCTTGACGCCGTGCTGGCCGCGAACAAACCGCGTAAGCTCTTTAAGGCAGTTCGCAAGGCCGTCGATGTCTGTGAGCAGTCCTGCCCCGAACTTCTTGATAAACTCAAGCAGCATGCTTCCATTCGATCCTGGATGCTCGACGTTGATGCCGAAGATGTAAACAGGGCCCTGGGAGGACCTTCGCTGAAAAACGCCTATTTCTGGCTATTGCATGCCCGGGCGGCAGACATAAAGGGGAAATATCTATGGGCATGTGCGCTGTTGGAAGAGTTTCGCAAGCACGTTCTTCACGAGGGATGGTTCTCCGAAAAAAGCATAGAGGTTTCGGTGATCTATCTCTACATGGCGGATTTGTTGGGGAGGCTGCCGGCAGAGGACTTTGAATGGCTGCAGTCCAGATTTAAAAGAGAATTCACAGGATTCGAATCTTACTATCACGGACAGCCGGAGTCTGTCCTAGAAGCCCTTCGCGAAGATAACCCAAGTGCCGTGGATATGTATTTTCTTTATCCCGCACGTCTGTACAGGCTGGCCAGCGAGATCGACCCCGCTGCTGATACATTCCGGCAATGGCTGGAGTGGACTGAAAATTACTCTTCGCATTGGAAGCATTCCGATGCGGTGGCCACCGCCTGGCATGCAGCGATCCCGGATGATACGCGGCCGCTGCTATATTTAATGAAATCGGCCGAGAATAGAAACGCTTTTAAAAAGGCCCTGGGCTATTTAGAGAAGGCCGAACGTCTTGACGGATTGAATCCGGATGTGAAAAAAGCAAGACTGCGTTTACTGGCGGCAACTGCCATCCGTCATCTGAAACAAAAAAAGACCCATTTGGCCCAAAAAGATTTTACTGAAATAGAGGCTTTGCCTCAGTTCGGTGAGGGGGATCGTCCTGCTTTCCTGGTGGCATTGAAATCCGTATGTGCGGTGATTGACGGTCAGAAATCCCAATTAAACCGTTTGAACGATGAGCTGATTACCCTGCTTGAATCTCCAGTGACAGCCAAGGTGGTTATGCAAGGATTGCTGCGGGCATGCGGCCTCTCCGACCGGCAAATTAATTTGCCCGCACATACCAAAGCTCCGATGACGCGTGATGATCTATCGATCGTATTGGCGCGAGGCTGTCAACTTGGCAATGACATGGGTATTCCAATTACGATTCCGTTGGAGTATGAAAAAAAATTAAGGAATGTTTTTACCGCTGAAGACAGCTCGCATGATATTGCCACCATCAGGGTTATTGCTGAAACCGCCTTACGAAATAAATATTTTGAATTGGCGTATGCGGCGGCGGGAGTCGGTTTGGTGAAGCAAGGAGCCTCAACCGCAAGGTTTTTGCTTTTACGCGCTCGATCATTACCGACATGGGAGATAGAGCGGAAGGATGATTGCCTTACGGCGGCCATCGAGCTTGCCCGACGCGAACGAGATTTGGATCTTATTGATGAGGCCATCGAATTGCGCCGGAACGGCAATAGAATGCCGTTCGGGTTTTCATTATTCAACAGCATGATCGGTGAAGACAAGCCATCCATGGATGCAGAAGAACTGAATGATGTCTTGGAGCTTGAAAAGGAGGCGCGCGAATACCCATCTCATTATATGTCGGATGATTTTTTTGGTGATTATGACGACGACGATGATGACGATGAGGAAAGCGATTGCCGCTATTGCGATGCCAAAAATTGTCGAGACCGGAAAGCCCCGTACCGGCCGGACGAACTATATGCTGAAGAATTCGATGATGACGATGATATGGATGACTTTCCGGATTTTAATACCCTTCTGGATGATTTTCTACCTGATTTGCCGCCGGATTTGATGTCACTTATCATGAAAGTGTTCGCAAAGCATGGCAGAAATGGGTCTTTTCCCGACCCGGATGAACTAGCGCGCAAAGACCCCTGGTTGGCGGATCAATTACAACGAGAAATGCAAAAAGCCGAGGCTGACGGGACCCTGCCGGATTTGGGCCAGGATTGGTTTCCTGGTCGGCGATCAAGAAAAACGAAGCGCAAACGGCGCTAAAACGAGGGCCAATCGATGGCGAAAAATTATGACTTACCTATATTGGACGAAGATCCCCAAACTATTCTCGGCGTGTCGCAAGATGCCGATGCAGGGGCAATTCGCTCGGCCTACCTGAACAAAATCAAAGAATACCCGCCGGAAAGGTGTCCGGAGGAATTTGAGCGTGTTCGAGATGCTTATAAAATATTGAGCGATCCGCGCCGCCGCGCGCGAGTTATGCTGCAATCGGCCAATCCTGAAGCGCCTTTGGTGACATTGCTGGATCATCAAAAGCAAGACAGACAATTTGTCGGGCCCGATGCATGGCTTGCGGCCATGCGGGAGAGGTGAAATTGAGAAAATGAGCTAAAATTTAAAATGAACTAAAATGATCTAAAATTGTGGTATTCTGTCAATTTAAAAAACAGATAGAGCTTAGCGTTTCCTTAATTTTAGTCATTTTAGGCAATTTAGTTCACTTTAGGCATTCGTTTATTCCGCTATGTCAGTCTGCTATAACAAGAGACTGAAGCAAAAATAAGTATGGCAAAGTAGAATTATTCACTTTATGAGGGGACGCCATTGGA
Source organism: uncultured Desulfobacterales bacterium (assembly GCA_945787595.1). The sequence continues at coordinate 4,276 of CALZJV010000427.1, forward strand.
ATCAGCAGGTCAAAGTCCGCAGCTTGAGCTTTCGCATTTAAATGACCATTTTGCGGAAGCGAAAACAAAAGAAGCGCTCCGGGTGCTGATTTTACAGCGCTTTGCAAAATGGCTCGACGATGTTCTGGCTGAAGAAAAACCACTGGAAGGAGTTGCGGCTGAATTGCTCAGCGAGTTGTATGATGGAAGAGATTCCGATACCACCGGCCCGGCTGAAGGCACCTATGACCTGCATTCAACCTGGTCCGCGCTGACGGCGCTCACTCAGGAGATTAAATTGCAGGGCCGAGCATTTAAACAGCTAAGTGACAAAATGGAACCCTTTGCGGGTCTGGATGCGTCAATTGACCGGCTCCTTGCAGCACACAGGGACGCACTCTCCGATGCGCGGCGCATTGCAGAAGAGGGTCGGACGGATCGCACCCAACGCGAATCTGAGTTGAAACGCGAGGCCCATGACCGTGTCCGGCGTGAACTCATCGGGATTATTATCGATATCCGGGACCGGTTGATCCTTGGACAGCGATCAGCCCATGAGAGTCAGCGGAAACTAAATGAATACCGAAATTTGCGCCGGCTGGATAAATTCACCATCAGCAAATTTTTCTTTGGCAAAACGGCTGATAAAAATCACATGTTAGAAATCGTCAATTCACTGAAAAAGGGTTACCGGATGGGTCTTGATCGTATTGACGAAGCTTTGCAGCAGCTTGGGGTAAGTGAAATTATTTGTGAAGGCAAACCTTTTGATCCCCGCAAAATGAATGCCGTGGATGTCGAAGAAACCGCAGATGTGCCCGACGGGATCGTACTTGAAGTATATCGAACCGGATATATGATTGACACAGATGTTCTTCAGACGGCCCGGGTAAAAGTTGCCCGTGTGCCTGAGAAGGACATTAAATTGGGAGATTCGCCCCAGTTAGGCCCTTAGGGAATTTTTTCTGACAAGATGTTGTCAGAAACTGAAGGTTTCAGGTTTCAGGTGTCGGGTGTCAGGGAAAAGAGATGTTAGATACTGAAACCTGACACCCGACACCTGAAACCTATATAAAATATCAGCGTGCTTGCTGCCCCGCAGGGGCCACTTTTTCCGAGCGTCCTTTCGGAAAAAGCTTACCATCTTTTCTTTGTGGCTTAGTGCCTGATTTATTAAAAGTAAAGATCCGGGTCCAGAGGGCCCGGCTTTGGTCCACCCCGGCTTCCGGCTCGTAGAGCCTAAGAGCCTATAGCTCGGAGAGAGGGGTGATATGGGTGATTACGTTTGCCAGCAGTGTTCAGGTGTCGGGTGTCTGGTGTCAGCAACCGAATTCGACCCGCTATCTCGGAATTTGATCTATGGCAGAGCCGATCACCTCTGACCTGGCCCTGAGGACCAGGTTTTCGATTTTGAATAAATAACAGGTAGATCCATCGAATTTTGGAAACGTGAACCGGAGGTCAACAATGAACACGGATGACTGTATCATCGGTATTGATCTTGGAACCACCAACTCCGAGGTTGCTGCATTTATTGACGATAATGTGAAAATCATCGGAAGCGGAGAAACAAAAATTCTGCCGTCCTGCGTCGGGCTTTCGCAGACGGGTGAACTGCTTATCGGTGCACCTGCCAGAAACCAGCAATTACTTTATCCCGAGCGCACCGTACGCAGCATCAAACGTAAAATGGGCAGTGATGAAACGGTGACCCTGGGTGAGCGAACGTTTACGCCGCCGGAAATATCCGCATTTCTCCTGCGGGAACTGGCGCAGTGGGCCCAGAGGAAACTGGGTTACGCGGTGGGAAAAGCAGTCATTTCGGTACCGGCTTATTTTTCGGATGCTCAGCGCAACGCAACGCGTGAAGCCGGTAAGCTCGCGGGTCTGGAAGTTGTGCGGATACTCAATGAACCGACGGCTGCCAGTCTTGCTTACGGATACGGATCGGATGAAAATCGAACGGTTATGATTTACGACCTTGGCGGAGGCACCTTCGACGTTTCGATTGTCACCATCGAAAAAAATGTTACCGAGGTGCTGGCAAGCCACGGCAATAATCGTCTGGGAGGAGACGATTTCGATCAGCTCCTGGTAGATCGTCTGGTGAATGAATTTCGTGATCAGCATGGCGTCGATCTCAACGATAATCATCGCGTAGCCTTATCCCGTCTGTGGTGGACGGCCGAAGAAACCAAAAAGAAGCTCAGCCTTGAGCCGTTTGCCAAAATACGGGAAGAAGCGCTGGTTGACATCGACGGCAAGCCACTGCATCTCGAGACCGAGATATCACGGGAAGAATACGAGCAGATGATCGGCCCTCTGATCGAGTCCACGCTGGATAGTGTATCCAGGGCCATGGATATTGCCGCTAAAAAACCGGGTGATCTCGACGCTATTTTACTGGTCGGCGGATCGACTCGGATTCCTCTGGTGTCCCGCGTATTGGAAGAACGGGCGGGCATTGTTCCGCGCCATGATATCCATCCGGACCTGTGCGTGGCCCTGGGCGCCGGGGTGCTTGCATCGCGGCTTTGCGGACATGGGGTAGACAGGGTACTGGTTGATGTCACACCCTATTCATTTGGCCCATCCTATCTGGGAGAATGCGGCGGTGTCCCTTACCAATATTGTTACCATCCGATTATTCGATCCAACACGGCCCTGCCGGTGACACGAACGGATAAATACTATACTTCTTACCCATACCAGGAGGAGGTCGATATCGATATCTATCAGGGTGACGACCCGGATGCGATGAAAAACATTCCGGTTGGACATTTTCGGGTAGAAGGGCTCAGGCCGACCAGAGAGTTGAACCCGGTTTTGTGTCGCATGAGCCTCGATATTGACGGTATCCTGAAAGTGACCGCCATCGAAAAAGAGACCGGGAAAACAAAGCAGATTACGATCGATAATGCGCTTAAGCCCAAAAGTGATGCGGAGATAGCTGCCGCCAGAGAGCATCTGGATGCGCTATTTGATGGGCGTAAAGCAGATCTTGAGGACACATTCAATGATCATGGGGACTTACAGCAGGAAAACGGGGAAAGCGATGACCATGGTGTGATTGAGGTTCCATTCCATACCATTCATGGAAGCCGGGGGATTCCGGCAGCTGGAGAAAGGGAAAGCAACGTATTGGAATTCAATTCTTCATTGGTCAGGGCCCATCAGGATGCGAAGGCCCTCCTGGAGCGTTCACGGCGGTTGCTCGACCGCATGCACGCTGAGGACCAGGAAGAGGCCATCGATCTTCATGAAAAGATTGAATCCGCTATCGCTTCGCGGGATGTCAAAGAGGTGACCGGAGCCTGTGAAGAATTAAAGGAGCTTCTCTTTTTTGTAGGGAGTTGATAATGGATATTAAAGAATCTTTGCGCTGTCCGGTGTGCCGTGCCAAATTCAGGGGCACCCGAGAATGCTCACGGTGTGGCGCGGATCTCAGCAGTATCATGATGCTGTCGGCCAGAGCTCAACTTTACCGCGCAGACGCGAGAAAATCCATTTATGCACTCAATTTCGAAAAAGCCCGGGAACTTACCGCAGCGGCGCAAAAAGAACATGCAACCGAAACGGGCAGACGGCTTTTGCTGTTGACCTCATGGCTCAATGCGGAGCTGTAATCCGATTCAATGTATCTATTAGAACTTTACTATACCAACGCCCGCCTGAATCAAACCGGTAAATTT
>CALZJV010000428.1 GCA_945787595.1 uncultured Desulfobacterales bacterium
ATGGGCCTTTTGCCATGCGGCCTCTCATTTGCCGCCTTTACCCGGGCTTTGCCGTCCGGAAGCCCAATAAAAGGCGCCGTCATGGTTTTTGCATTTGCCCTGGGAACAATTCCGGGGTTGTTGCTGCTAGGGACCGGCGCATCGGGTTTTGCACGCCGCTATCAATCGCATTCGGATATTTTAGCCGGCCTTTTAATGATTTATATGGCCGCTGAACTAGCCGTAAAGGCATTTTATGCGATTTTTTCGTAGTTTTTTACAATAATGATAAGCAGAAAGCACAAATTCGCTTTTTTAAGAAAGGTTGTCTGACAGGTAATTTTGACCGTTTTGAATTTGTTGCGATATACGAACCACATTTCCCCCATTTTACCACCAGTGAGCAGTGCCACAGCATCTTGTGGTGGCTCGCTGACGACAAAGGTCATTACCCATGAATATTTTGTTATACAATCTGCAGTTTTCTGGAATTACAACCTCAGGCAATCCACAATAAATTAAGGCCCCAAAAAATGTGTATTTGTCATTATCGAATCTGCAAAATCCACATCAGTTTTCCACTACAAGATACTGTATATCCTCTAATTTGACATTAGGTCATATTTACGGTACTTCAATTTCACCATCCTAGATTACTTTAACATCATTCAAACTGCATAAAATCCAATGCAGGGCACAAAAATGTAATGCCCGGGGGGCCTCAGCATGAACACATCTAATCAACCTTCGAACGACAAGTTGTTTATAGCAAGAGCACTCGAGGCAACCATCCACATAGGCCTCGTCGTTCTGCTCCTTTATTGGTGTTTCAAGATCGGTCAGCCGTTCATTCAGATTATCGTCTGGGGCATCATCATTGCCGTTGCAATCCATCCCGGCTACAACCGGCTGAAGTCCGCCCTGGGTGGACGTGGCCGTCTGGCGGCAACCCTGATTACACTTTTTGCACTGATCGTCCTGCTCGTTCCGGCCTATATGCTTTCCGGATCTCTCATCAACACTGCACAGGAGTATTCGGCACAGCTCGACGCCGGGACGTTAAGTGTACCGCTGCCATCGGAGAGCGTCAGATCCTGGCCGGTCATCGGCGAACCTTTATACAAGTTCTGGAGCCTGGCCTCGAACAATCTCGGAGCTGCCCTGAGCAAGATCACTCCGCAGCTCAAAAAGTTTGGTATCCCGCTGTTGTCCGCCGCTGCCGGTGCCGGGGTCGGGATCCTAAAGTTCGTGGTTTCGATTATTATCGCCGGTGTTCTGCTAGCAAATGATGCCGGTGGCGGTCAGGCTGCGCGGGCAATCGCTACGCGGCTCGCAGGTGAGAGGGGGACAAAGTTCGTCGAACTCGCAGTGGCGACTGTGCGAAGTGTTACCCTGGGTATTCTGGGCGTCGCACTAATCCAGGCGCTCCTGGCAAGCCTTGGTTTTCTTTTAGTCGGCGTGCCTGGCGCGGGGCTCTGGGCTCTGCTGGTGCTGATTCTTGCAGTGGTTCAGCTTCCCACTATTTTGGTTCTGGGTCCGATTATTGTCTACGTGTTCTCCACCAGCAGTACGGTCATCGCAGTTGTTTTCGCGATCTGGAGCATCCTTGTCGGTATATCTGACGCCTTTCTTAAGCCCCTCTTGATGGGTCGTGGAGTCGACGTTCCTATGCTTGTCATCTTCATTGGAGCAATAGGCGGCTTCATGACATCGGGCATCATCGGCCTCTTCGTTGGCGCGATCATTTTCGCGCTCGGCTACACGCTTTTCTTGGCATGGCTCAATGAGGATACAGCGCCGGAACGATAGCCATCCAAATCTGAGCAGGAGTGAAATTTGATATTATATTCATTTATAAGATTTCTGTTGCGCATCGTTATAACATTTTAATTCTCTTATCAGAAAGTTTTATAGGATAGGTGAAATAATTACTGATACTCTTATGAACACACTGCAGAAATCTCTGACCATTGCCTTCCTGGCAGTTTCTATCTTTATCTCAGGATTAACCGTTGATTTTGTCGGCGCACAGAATACGGCTGTGATTAAGGCGACATCCCGGCGCCCTAAAGATCTGCTGCAGAGCCGGTACCTCAGATTTGGCCGGCTCACGTCTGAAGATGGGCTTTCAAATGTTCAAGTTAGAGGCATTACTCAGGACAAATACGGATTTTTGTGGTTTGGCACAGCTAATGGACTGAACCGGTATGACGGCTCCAGTATAAAAGTATACCGCAACGACCCGGACGATCCCCACAGTTTGAGTCACAATGTTGTCCGAGCTTTGTTCACAGACCGGAGCGGTGTGTTTTGGGTTTCGACCTGGGGCGGCGGCCTGAATCAATATGATTTGGAAAAGAAATCTTTCATCCGGTACAAATATAACCCTGACGATCCTCACAGCTTGAGCAACAATTCTGTACAGGCGATTTATGAAGACCGGGCCGGGGTGATCTGGGTGGGCACGCAAGGAGGGCTCAACAAACTAAATCGTGAAAGCAAGCAATTCAAACGTTACACGCACAATCCTAATGATCCTCACAGCTTGAGCAATAATATTGTTTCGTCGATCTTTGAAGACCGTGCGGGTTTCCTATGGGTTGGCACCGGGGCGGTCTCGATCGGTTCGATCCGAAAACTGATCGGTTTGTTCACTACCGACACGATCCCGATGACCCCACCAGTCTCATTTACAATGCGGTTACTTCAATCCGTGAGGATCGTTCGGGCCACCTATGGGTTGGCACGACCCATGGACTCTGTAATTTTAATCCCGATAGAACCGAGTTTACCCGTTATCAGCATGATCCTACCGATCCCCGCTCGCTGAGTACCAATGGCGTCGCCTCGATTTTTATAGACCAATCAGGTAGGGTCTGGGTTGGCACCTGGGGGGGCGGACTGAATCGATTCGATTCGAAAACTGCGACCTTTACTCGTTATAAACACCACATAGCCGATCCATACAGTTTGAGCGCTGCCTCTGTTTACCAGTTTTATGAAGACAGGCAGGGAAGACTCTGGATAGCTACAGATGGGGGCATTAGTATTCTCGATGGCAGGGGAAAGCCCTTTCACCACTATCGCACCATCGCCGGCAATCCGATCAGCCTGAGTCATAATAATGTGCGTGCCATTCACGCAGGCCGGGCAGGGGTCGTCTGGATAGGCACCAGTGGCGGTGGTCTCAACAAGTTTGATCGCCAAACAGAAAAGTTCACCCATTATCAAAATGACCCTGCCGATCCGAACAGTCTAAGCAGTAATGTTGCAGCCCCCATTTTTAAGACCGGAAGGGGATGATCTGGGTTGGCTCGACCGGACACGGGTTGAGCAAATTCAATCCGGTTACAGAGCGCTTTACCCACTACCGGCAGGACACCGCTAATCCCCGGAGCCTGAGCAACGATATGGTTGTATCCGGCCTTGAAGATCGAACAGGTACCCTCTGGATTGGTACGATGAAGGGGCTTGATAAATTCGACCGAAAGAAGGACCAGTTTACCCATTATACAACGTCAAACGGATTGCCCAGTGACAGTATCTGGGGGATCCTGGAGGATGAACAGGGGAGGCTCTGGCTCAGCACTGCAAACGGGCTGTCAAGGTTCGATCCCCGGACGGAAAGTTTTAGAAATTATGCCGTGAGTGACGGGCTTCAAAGCAATACATTTTTAAATTTCCACGCTTATGCTAAAAGCCGGAGGTGGCTTCCACCAAAGCGCCGCCGTCCGTTGAAAAAGTCGTTACCTCGGGCGGAGGTGAGCGAGCCAAGCTCAGCCTTTCAGGGTGGGTCAATCGCATGGTGAACATCGTTGACGATGGCAAAGATACCGACGCCTACTACGTCGACAACGACGACGCCGAAAGTCGTATCAACCTTGTCGGTACCGTCACGGCCACCGATGACTTGACTATTGGCTCCAGAATTGAACTCACAATTGCACCGAATAAGTCTGGAAATGTCAGTCAAAAAAACCAAGAGGTCAACAATATCTTCGATGAACGCTGGGTGGAGGCGTCCCTTGCCAGCAAGCGCTTCGACAAGCTTTCCTTAGGTAAGGGCGATACGGCATCCATGAACACCGCCGCAGCCGATCTATCCCAAACCGGGATTATCGCATATGCGACGATCACGGACGTTGCCGGGGGGATGTTGTTCCGAGAAAAAGACAATGATACCCTCACGGATGTCAGTATCTTTGCCGCCTTGAACCGGCAAAACAGGCTACGCTATGACACGCCTACATACCATGGCTTCAGCCTTGGCACCTCGGTTATCAGCGATCAGCGCTATGATGGGGCTTTGCGTTGGGGGGGGCAGGGCTATGGCTTCAAGGCCATCGGTGCCGTGGGTTTAGCTGATCCCAACAAGGACGACACCGATTTGCAATACGACGGCTCCTTTTCACTATTGCATGAGGACACCGGGTTCAATCTCACCCTTTCCTCCGGTTTGCAGGAGCGTGACAACCAGAGTGATGCCGGAAACCTTTACGGCAAGCTTGGATGGCTGACGAGATTCTTTTCCTTCGGCGAGACGGCTTTTGGCGTCGATTACACTCGAACACGGAATCAACCCACAGAAAATGACGACGGCTATTCGGTCGGTGCGGCGGCGGTCCAATTTTTCGAGGACTACGGCACTGACATTTACTTTCTATATCGCCTTCACTCACTCGATCGGGATGTCGAACCCGAGGTCCATGACATTAACTTGGTAACAGTCGGGACAAGGGTAAAGTTCTAATGGGTAAATCTGGAACCAATGGGCGAAAAGCGTTTTTGATCGGTTCATTGCTGGTTGGATTGCTGTTTACCGGTTGCGCCGGAATCTCGCCATACGAGCCGCGTGACAACCGGGAGGAGGGGATGGAGAAGGGCCTCTTCACCGGATCAGCGGGTGAGTTCGTAATCTTTAGAAAGACAGACGAACCGGAGAATGGCAGTGAGGCAAACAATAGACCGGGTGAGACCGCGGACGGCCAACAACAAAAAATGGGCAGCGAGGAAAAGAAGGCAAAGAGCAAGAGCGCTGAGCAACAACCGTAGGGCACATATTGGCGCTTGCAAGCAAACACGAAGAGGAAAATTCACCCATTTTAAACTTGAGAAAGGACAGTAAACAATGAGCCCAACATTCGAAGCAACCTTCTGGGGGTTTTTCTCTGGAGGAGCCCTCGTCCTCGGTGCCGCGGTGGGATACTTCAGCAGGGTGCCGGGTAGTGTCGTCGCCGGTGTGATGGCCTTCGGAAGTGGCGTTTTAATATCGGCTCTGTCATTTGAGCTAATGGAAGAGGCCTTTCAGGAGGCCGGTTTGGCCGCTGCCGCCACAGGTTTCTTGCTTGGCGCAGTGATCTACGCCGCGGCCAACCATCTCCTGGCAATCTGGGGCGCCAGGGATCGCAAACGATCCGGTACCCAGCAGCCCAGCGAAGAAGATCAGGCAGGTTCCGGCGTGGCCATTGCCGTCGGTGCTTTGATAGATGGCATCCCTGAATCGATCGCGATCGGGCTGAGCATACTTCACGGCGGTGCGGTGAGCGTGGCCACTGTAGCGGCCATCTTCCTGTCAAACCTTCCCGAGGGGCTCTCGAGCTCGGCCGGCATGCGAAAAGCGGCTACGCGGTATTTGGTGCGTTTTCGCCTTTCATTGTTGCGGCGACGACGGCCGTCGCGGCGGGTGGCATGTTGGCGATGATCGTAGACACCATGATACCAGAGGCCGTCGCAGAGACCCACGACTGGGCGCGCCGGTTTGTGATCCTGGGATTTCTGGTTTCGTTCACACTAACTAAAATAACCGGTTGATTCAGTGTCAAGACCGCATCAACGATTGCTGAAGACTTCCAATCCAGATCCGAGACGCTCGTTTGGATCCCTGATCCATGAATTCAATTGGTCGAAGATTTTGAATTTGAAGGGATTCTAAAAATAGCTGATGAATTATCCACAGGTTAATCATCCAGACTTTTTGGATTACGATACGCAATGTGAAAAATAGCCGGATGATGGATTTCGGCTATAAAGCTAAACTTCTCATACTAGTCAAAAGGTGTTGATTTGTAGTCTTAATCTTTACTTAACCGATTTCCATTAAAAAAGATGGCGGATACAA
>CALZJV010000429.1 GCA_945787595.1 uncultured Desulfobacterales bacterium
CATTACCACCTGCTTGTTAGAACCCGGCGAGCGAATTTAAAAAAGGCAATGCAGTGGTTCGGCACCACCTACACCCAGCGGTTTAATCGGCGGCATGTTCGCAGCGGCCATTTATTTCAGGGTCGCTACAAAAGTATTATCATCCAAAATGATGCCTACCTGCTTCAGCTTTCCTGCTATATCCATCGCAACCCACTGAGAGCCGGAATAGTCAAGCGGCTATCCGGTTACCGCTGGAGCAGTTACAATGTTTATGCCTATGGTCGAAAATTTCCCAAGTGGGTATCAACCGGCCTGATATTATCCCAATTTACCGGCGTCCAGGACTGCCATCGGAGCTATCGTCAGAAAGTTCAAAAGTATGGGTCTGAAGAAAAACGTCTCTTCGAAGATTTACGGCACGGTTTAAATTTAGGATCGCAACAATTCGTTGAAAAAATTCGAAAAAGATATACACCCGCAAAGCCTGAGTTATCGTTACCACAACAGAGGCAAGTCGCTAAGGCCTTTGATCCAAAAAGCTACTTGCGCAGGGCGGAACAAATATTTAAATGTGACATCGCACACTTTGTACACACCAAAAGGCTATCGGGAGCCGAAAAGGAAATCCGTGATATACTCGTCTATGGTATCTGGAGGACTGGTCAATTAAAAAATGAACAAATCGGCAATCTATTTGGGATGAGTTATTCAGGGGTCAGTCACGCGGTAAAATCAGTAAAACTAAATTTAGCAAAACGTCGACTATTACAGGCTAAATTCGATCAGCTAAATTCACTATTCGAGCTGTAACCCTATTTCTCCTTTAAGACAGCGTGGGCCTATTTTGTGTGTATCGCGAAACTAGATGGTATGGCACAAAAAGCCCGCCAGCCAGGCTACTGCAGACAACCTAAATTGTCGCGTGGCTGATTAGCAGAGTTATGCTAGCAGCCGGGGCGAGCAAATCGCCAAATAAATATGCAACACCGCTTGATAGGGAACGCTGGAAACTGAGGAGCTTCTGTGAGCAATTCTCCAACCATTCGAATAGTGCGAGGACAAGAGTGCAGGGACGATCCTTGTGCTGCGCTGCAGGAATTAGCGGCTCAAAATTATGGGCCTTCACTTGCCCTTCCGGTTTCACGCCTTAGAATTTGGTATGAGAAGAACACCTCTATATTTAGAATTGCAATGACGTCAGAAAATATGGTTGTCGGATATATCTTATCCCTTCCTCTTTTTGCAAAAATATTTGAGCAGACAATTGATCCTGATTTCCAGGAGAGTTCTATTACTGCGGCAGATATCGATGCCTCATTAATTTCCGCTACCGGCGGTATTTTCATATCCTCCATAGCGGTAGCTCCTGAATATCAGAAGCTGTCTCCAGCATCGCTTCTCCTGCGCCTGGCTCTCATAGAGGATCTCATTCGTGAATGCTCCGAGGAGAATCAAACGGTTCGGGTCTCAGCTCAGACACTCTCGGCAGAAGGAGAAGCTTGTATGGGATCCCTCGGATTGAAGGCCTGCGGCTTCACAACTTCGGGATGGAAAATATATTATGGTATGTTAGGGAGAGCTGATTTGCGCGGTATCCAAAGGGAACTACAGCAGAAAGTTACAGCCCGTTTCAACCGAGCGGGATATGAAATCTAAGGAGAAATGGAATGAACCCTGATTATGAAAGAGGCTATAAGCAGTTTGCTAAAATGATTGGTGAAGAAAATATTGAGTCATTGGTTGCTCGTTTTCGTTCAGTGTGCCCGGATTTCGAGGAAGAAGTGATCACTGTTTTAGGCGGCAGGATCTGGACCCGTGGCGCAATAGATCTTAAGACAAGGTCGCTTTGCAGTATTTGCGTGTTGGCAGCATTAGGTCGACAAAATGCGTTGAAGCTTAATTTTAAGATGGCTTTGCGCAACGGAGCTCAAGTATCGGAAATATTTGAAGCCATTTTTCAAGTCGCTGCTTACGCCGGCTTCGCGGCTGCTTGGGATGCATTGGAAAAATTGGCTGAAGTATTGGACGAGGATGCAGCATAAAAGCTCAGGGTCGGCTGTTCGATTCCGTCCATCGGCACCGGCATTTTTCAATTTAGGATACCGGAAATCGAGCGGCATCCTTTTTATTTTTTCACAAATTAAGCCTTTGGATGGGCTCTAAGTAACAAGTAGTTATAGCCTTGGATAGACACTAATTAAGCCGGGTCGGTTAACTGACGATGAAAGAACGATTAAAGAGTCACACACCGTAAAAGGGGCTCAGTACATACTCGGATTGAAAATGAGGTAATGCTTATGAAACCCAAATTTATACCGGGTAAAAATTTAGCAATGAAAGTGCCTGTTCATGAGTTCGATAGGACGGTTGCTTTCTATCGGAATATTTTAGGTTTTGAAGAAGTTGAAGTGCCATCACAAGACGATATCGAAGCAGTTATATTCAAATTTGGAGATAAAAACCTCTGGATCGATAAAATCACTGGAATTAGCCAGGCTGAAGTCTGGTTAGAAATCGTTACTGAAGATATTGAAGCAGCGTCCAGACACTTTGAAGAAAATAATTGTATCAGAAGAGATGAAATTGAGCCCTTGCCGGAAGGATTTAAAGGATTCTGGATAGCTAATCCAGCGAATATTATTCATCTTGTTACTGAGTAAAGAACATTTTAAGTTATCCGAGAGATTTAATTATTCCCGCCTGAGATCGATGATTTCCATCCGATTGTTGCGGTCCGGATGTCTGGTTGAAGGCCCTTCGGTCAGCACGACCAGATCTTCTTTGATTTCGTAGGACTGGAGCCAACCTTTCATCCAAGATTTCCAGTCTTCCGGATGATCAGGTTCGTGTACCGGCCAGACACCGTAGGAAAACATCAGATCCTGAATGGTTTTTTCCTGGGCACTGACGGCGGTGATCCAGACGGGCAGCTTGAAACGGGCAATACTTCTAGCGGTGGCTCCACTGTGGGTCGGAACGATCACGGTAGCCGGTGTAATCCGGTTCAAAGTGGTCTCTACACTCGAGGCAATCAGATCTTCTATTTTAATTTGGTCGTCTTTGCGATTTGTTGGCAGGACTTGCCGGCTGGAGTAGACTGCACGATGGGGCTCTATGGCAGTGGCGATTTTTGCCAGCATGGCCACGGCTTCAACCGGATACTCTCCCATGGCAGATTCGCCGGATAGCATGACGCAGTCGGTTCCGTCCAGGATCGCATTGGCCACATCGGTGGCTTCCGCCCGGGTCGGGCGGCGGTTGGTGGTCATGGATTCCAGCATTTGGGTGGCCGTGATCACCGGTTTTCCCAGCAGGTTGGCCTGACGCATGATATTTTTTTGTACCACCGCAATTTTTTCGATGGGTATTTCGACCCCCAGATCACCGCGGGCGATCATGATGCCGTCGGCGGCCCGAAGAATGTCATCCAGATGATTGCGGGCCCCGGCGCGCTCGATTTTAGCAATAATGAACGGATTGTGCCCCAGGTTGGTTGCAGCTTCTCGAACCGCATCAATGTCGGCTCCGGTTTCGACAAAGGATTGACTGACGGCATCGACGCCGTTGAACGCAGTCTACCGCCGACAAGCACTTTGCAGTGAACATCGGTTCCAGCGATTCTATCCACTTCCAACTCAACGTAACCATCGTTTATATATAGTTTGTCACCGGGTCTTACTGCTTTGGGCAGGGGCGAAAAGCTCACTGAAACACGACCGGCATCACCGACCATCTCTTCGGTGGTCAGGGTAAATGAATCGCCGGGCTTTAATTGGACCGGTTCCCCGGCAATTTGACCGATTCGCATTTTGGGTCCGGGAAGATCGGCCATTATGGCCACGTGTCTACCGGTCGCTTGCGATGCCGCCCTGACTCTTTGGATGGTTTTCTGGTGACTGGGAAAATCGCCGTGGGAAAAGTTAAGCCGTACAACGTTCATGCCGGCTAAGAGCATCTGCTGCAGAATTGCCGGGGAATCCGAAGCCGGACCGACGGTGCAGACCAGTTTGGTTTTATTGGCAGGAAATGCCATGAATTTCCTCCTTGTTATCAGAAGACAGATGACAGAGAACAGAAAACAGATAGATGATGCCAGGAGTTAGCACAGCCGCTGGACGCCTGAGAGGCCAGTTTATTCGAAAAAGAAATTCTGGCTTTGTGTGAAAAATTATTGTAGTTTCATTCCAGGTTTCAACTGTCAAGTTCCAGATGACAAAAACTCGGTGAACAGAATCAATTTCAATTTTCTAGTTTTTGTCACAGCGTATTTGTTTTCTGTCTTCTGTTCTCTGACTTCTGTCTTCTGTTCTCTGCTCTCTGACCTCTGTTCTCTGTTCTCTGTCATCTGGCTTCTGGCTGATTACTTCAAATCTAAATACTCCAGGATGCCCGCCTTGTATTTCTCCTTGAATGCCTTGTCTATTTTTTCGACCGGATTGGCCCCCAGAAATAACAACAATTTCTCCAGCTTATTTTTTCTGGCCTCGGCATCGGCAGTATTTTTTAGATTTACGATCTCATCTTCGATTTCAAAATATTTTAGCTTGTCCTCCAACGGCAGCTGCCAAAACAGTAAAAAACCACGCTCCGGAAAATCCACTTCCAGCAGTCGATAACAGTATTGCATGATTGTTCTCTCCAGCTTGCGACGAATCGCGACGATTTTCGCTTTTTCGTCTTCCAGTCTTTCAGGCTGGCACGGCTTTCCAGCCACCTCCAAATACATTTTTATTTTAGGCTCGGTGCCCGAAGGCCGCACTGTTATTTTTATTGCGGTCGTCTCCGGCAGGTTGTCAATGTAATAAATCAGCATATTTCTGGCGGAAGTATCTGTTTTTGACAGATGGGGCTGGGGATCTCCCTGGCGGCGATCCAATCGATTTTTAACACTGAAGAAATCAAATGATTCGATTTTCGTGTTTCTCAAATGATCCATAATAAGGCCGATCTGTTCCATGCCTTTGGCCCCCAATAACCGGATTTCGGTCAGATAATTGTGACAGTAGCCGTAGGTTGAATAGATGTCGTTGAGATCATCCAGCAGGGTTTTTTGCTGCTTTTTTAACTCGGCGGCATGTTCGCATAACCAGATGGCCGCGCAGGCCGCATCTTTATCACGGGCGTAGTTGCCGGTGAGATATCCGTGGCTTTCTTCGGCCCCAAAAATAAAATCATTGATTTTCCCCTCTTTTTCAATTTTATTCATTTCATCAGCGATATATTTGAAACCGACCAGAAGATCGCCGATGCATTGGACACCGTTTCCCAGGGCGATTTTTTGCATCAGTGAAGTGGTAACATCCGTTTTGATAACAACACTGTTCGGGTTGAGGCGGCCACTGGATCTGTATTTTGAAATTGCGTAGTTGGTCAGGATGATTCCGATTTCGTTTCCGGTCAGAAACTGCCATGAGCCTTTGTGATTTATCATCACACCAATTCGGTCGGCATCCGGATCTGTGCTGATTAAAATATCGGCATTCACTTTGCGGACAAACGGCAGAGAGTTGTCAAAAGACTCAATCACTTCGGGGTTCGGAATGTTAAAGGTAACATTCTCAAATGCTCCACTCAAATTCGATGTCTGGGGATCAAGCGTAACATCAAAATCCAGTTTCCTTAAAATCGGATATACCGATGTGATGCCGGTTCCATGCAGCGGCGAGTAGACTATCTTCAATTCCCGCTCTCCCGATAAGGACACCGCGCCAACCACATCATAATAGGCATTGTCGACCCGTTCATCGATAAATTCAATCACGCCTTTTTCTTTTGCTTCATCAACATCGACAGCTTTTATCTCCGTAACATTTCCGGTAACTTCGTCGACCAGAATTTGATCATCGGGCGGAATCAGTTGCCCGCCATACTGATCGTATACTTTCTTACCGTTGTCAGTGGGAAGGTTGTGACTGGCGCTGAACATATCACCGGAAACGGCGTTTAAGTGGCGAATCGCATAGGAAAGCTCCGGTGTACTTCTCTCTTCTTTGAACATATAAACCTTAATTTCGTTTGCGGCGTAGACGGCCGCGGCGGCGTTGGCCAGCCGGGGACCGTCAAGGTTCGTGACGGGATTGGCACACGTTTCATCATATATTCCTTTTTGGGTGTATCTTCTGACATCAAACGCCAGCACAATTCCTCGTCGCTTGGCATCCTCACCGTACTGCCGTAGCAGGTACTGGGAATGCCCCTGGGCCGATGCCTGTATGGTCCAGGTGTTGATTCGGTTGGGACCGACACCGACCAGTCCTCTCCTCCCGCCGGTGCCGAAGGGGATCACCTGATAAAAGGAATCCAGCAGAAAATTCCATTTTTTTGCTTCAATCAAATACGCAATTGGGGGAACATAGTCCTTGAAAGAATCATCGTTTAACCAGGTTTCCAACCACTTTAGTGCCGAGTTGACGTACCTTTTCGATACCTCCAAACTGTTGAACCCATTTTTGGTTTTATCTAGCAGTGCTTTTGCGTTAGTCATTTGAGTCCTCTTTCTTCGTATTATCTATGAATCGTTTGCCGTCAACCACACAAATTGGTAAGGTTTCAGGGTAAAAAAATCAGGGTTGATGGTTTCACCGGTTATCAGATCCGTCATCCGGCTGGGGAGGTTCTCGTCCGTTAGTGACAGCTCGATCTCAGCAGCGGAGATATTTGTAAGCGCATATATGGTTTGATCTTCGGCATATCGTTTGATCGCAAATATCCTGGGATCGATCTCAAGTACCTCAAAGGCCGCATTGGGATGAAAGGCTTTTTGGCGTTTGCGTACCCTGATCAGATCTAAATAGGGGTAAAAAACCCTGGAGCGAAAGGATGCCGGATCCTTTAACTCCGCCAGCAGGTTTTCCGCCTGAAGTTTTTCCCGGTTAACGGTTCTGGCCCGGCCGGTCTGCTCAACGCCCCGGGTCCAGTTGCGTGAACCCAGCAGACTGTGGATGTAGGTGGCGGGTACACCCGGCAGCACATACTGGACGGCCTGGGATGCCAGGAATTTATCCGCCCGGGTGGCGTCTTTATCCGCCAAAATCGCATCCACATAGGTAATGTTCAGTTCATAGGGGCTGTCCGTGCCATCCTGATTCTGTTTATAAGAAACCCGTCCTCCGTTGGTCTTGACGATATCAATCAACTCCGCCAGTTCCTCGGGCGACAGTATTCCCTCCAGCGGGCGCACGCCGATGCCGTCATGGGATGCGGTAAAATTAAAAAAGGCGTTGTGCGGTGATGCCAGATGAAGTCCCCGGGCCCACCGGGAAAGTACGGTGGTGTCTTGTTTGACAAATGAATAAAAAAGCAACGGGGGCAAGGTGAAATTATATACCATCTGGGCCTCATCCCGGCCGTTGCCGAAATAGCTGATGTTCTCGGCATGGGGCACGTTGGTTTCGGTGATAATCACGACATCCGGTGCCACCACATCCAATATGCTTCGGTAAAGTTTCACCATGTCGTGGACCTGGCGCAAGTGAATACAGTTTGTGCCGATCTCCTTCCACAGATAGGCGACGGCATCGAGACGCAGGATGGTGGCCCCCTGCTGTACGTAAAAAAGAAGCACTTCGATCATTTTTGCAAGCACATCCAGGCTTTTAAAATTGAAATCGATTTGATCGGCGCTGAAGGTCGTCCATAAATGAACGCTCTTGCCGTCTTTTTTTTTAAATTCGGATAAAAGGGGCAGCGATCTTGGCCGGGTTACCTGGGAAAGGTCTGATGCGGGGTCGACTTCGATGGCAAATTCACGAAACCCCTCTTTGCCTTCCAGGTAGGATTCGAACCAGTTGCTTTTTGATGAAAAATGATTAAGCACATAATCAAACATCAGCTCAAAATCCTGACCGATGGCTTTTACATCTTCCCAGGTTCCTAGTGCCGCATCGATGGCGAAAAAGTCCTTGACCGAAAATCCGTCATCGGAAGAATACGGGAAAAACGGTAAAAAATGGATGCCGGATATGGCTCCTTGCAAGTAACCAAGGGCAAATTCATGCAGGGTGGCAACCGGGGTCTGTCCCGCCTTTTGTATAGAGTCGCCATAAGTGATCAAAAGGACATCTTCCTGGGAGAAGTATCCTTGCTTTTTTCTTTCTTGAGCAGGAAACCTTTCGATTAAAGGGCTGATTCTTTCAAATGCCAGCCGCCCGGTATCTGCTCCATAAAGGTGGTTCAACAGTTGCTTTATTTTTTCAATACCTTCCATAATTGCTCCATTAAATTTATTCAGTATCCAAAACCTGGTCCTTTGGGCCAGGTCAGAGACAATCGGCTACGCCATAAGAGATTAATCGAAAGAGGTTGAGCCGGTTTTGCCGGTTGTCCGGTTTAGCCCGTTCGTCTGTTTCCGTCGGCCCCGCTAAAGCGTAAAGCTGTCACATCCAAGCCATGCATGAAATAATTATTAAACTCAATTTAGGCGAATTAGCTTCTTATGTACTCCAATAACCGGCAAACCGGCTCAACAGGCTAACCTGGCTCAATAATACTCGGTGCTTGGCCCCTTTTCAGGGGGCTCAACAAATCCGGGCCCTCTGGACCCGGATTTTTACTTGCTTCCGCGACCCTTAAGCAAACTCCCCAGGTATCCAGCCACACTCTCTCATAAAGTTCCTTAGGCCTAGATGAAGAACAGCATAGGAGAAAAATTTTTTTGCCAGTTCATAATTATGATCCACCATTGCCTGACAAAGTTCGGGATTATCCAATATATGCCTTGTTTTCTCGACCGCCTGGGAGGTCACATAGCCATCTATCTCGATGACGGAGAACCCCTTGGGTTTGATGTCTTTGGTATAAATTGAATACGCATTGACCACGATGGGTTTACGAAAATAAATGGCTTCCAGAAAGGCGTTGCCAAATCCCTCAAAGGTGGAAGGATAGGTAACCAGGTCGGCGTAAGGATATATGTCTTCCAGGGTGTAGATTTTCCTTCCGTCCTCAGTGAGCCCCCTTTGCTCATTGATGATATC
>CALZJV010000430.1 GCA_945787595.1 uncultured Desulfobacterales bacterium
CTGAAAAAGTGATGGAACATTTCTCCAACCCAAGAAATATCGGCGAAATTGAGAATGCAAATGGAGTTGGTGAAGTAGGTAATCCGGTATGTGGCGACATGATGTCGTTCTATATCAAGGTTAAAAATGATAAAATCGCTGACATAAAATTTAAGACTTTCGGGTGCGTTGCCGCCATTGCGGTATCCAGTATGGTGAGTGAAATGGCCATGGGCAAAACATTGGATGAGGCAAAAAAAATAACCAAAAAATCCGTCGCAGAATCCCTCGATGGCCTTCCGAAAGAAAAAATGCATTGTTCCAACCTCGGGGCCGATGCCCTGGCCAAAGCCATCGAGGATTATGAGAATAAAAAATTGACCGCTTCATAAAAAATGCAAAGGATAGTCGGACCCTAAATTATTAAGAATCCATCCTTCTTCTTTTGCAATCCGGGCGACATCGATCATATATTCAAAAATGGAAGATGTTGCCATCAAACAAACCCATCGCCTTTTTTAATTTGAGCAGCCAATACAAACCTTCAGCGGTTTAAACAAGTCTCAGAATATGAAAAAAAGCTTGACAGTCTTCTTAAATTTATAATGATCCCTTGAATACCCCATCCGCTTGCGGCGGGGAGATTTATTCTACTTAAAAAAAATCTACCAATAATCCAATTGAATTTGCGCCCGTATTGATAAAAATGGCGATGCATTTGATTTAGATTACCTGAACCTGTTAAGACGCCACCGACGCTTCAATCCGCCACGATTTCTCTATTTAGAGGACGCAAAAAAATTCAAACCTTTGGCTCTTTAATCATAGAAAAACGATTGACGCTTTAATTGACCAGGCTGTTTTCTGCAAATCGAAAGCCGCCCCTCCCAGGGGTTCCACACCGAGCTTGAGCCCCGATGCGCCGAGCAACTCCATGTCGACCAGGTTGGCAAGGTCAGCCACGTAGGGGTTAATGTAGTCACATTCCAGGTTTGCAATGGCATCTAAGCAACGACGAATCACCGAAAAAACTAATGGGCAGACTTTCTGCGTCTGCGTTCCTTAACGATAATTTCAAGTTCCTTGCTCATCTGACCAGCAATTGCCGTATTTTCTTCTGCTCGTCTAGCCAGATATGGCAAAGTTGATTCTACCGGTCCAAAGGGAAGGTATTTGCTAACGTTATATCCGGCATTGGCAAGGTTGAAGCTTATATTATCACTCATCCCGTAAAGCTGTGAGAAACAGATATACGGATGGTTGTTAGCAAGTTTATTTTCAGCCATATATTGAACTAGCAATTTGCAACTGTATTCATTGTGGGTTCCCACACAAATTTCTACCACGTCAATATTTTCAATAAATAATTCCAACGCCTTATTATATTCTCTGTCCGTTTCCGATTTAGAGGGGTTAATGGGGGATTTGTACCCTAAACGGCGAGCTCTTTCTCTCTCTTTTTCAAGATAGGCACCCCGCACGATTTTTATGCCTATTTTATAAGATCCAGATCTGGCTTGTTCTATCAATTGTTTAAAATAATCAATACGATCCAAGCGATACAACTGCAAGGTGGTAAAAACGATTGCTTTATTCTTATTGTATTTCGACATCATTGCTTCGGCCAGTCTGTCTATTGCTGCCTGGATCCAGCTTTCTTCTGCATCGATATAGATGGGTTTGTCTGCTCGGTAAGAAGCTTTACATATAACCTCAAGCCGGTTTTTCATCTTGTTCCATTCTCGCTGCTCATCTTTAGAAAGAGCATCATTAGAGGTGATCTTTTCAAGTAATTCGAATGAACCAATTGCGGTCATTTTCATGCACGTACATGGAATATTTGGGTTTGATTTGGATTGCTCAATAATATTTAACAATTCTTTCTTCGTACCTTCAAAGCTAGCTTCGTCTTTAGTCCCTTCAACAGAATAGTCTAATATTGTGCCTATCCCCGCCTTACCCAGCTTTACTATTACCTTTGAATATTCTTCTTTCTTCTCACCACCACAGAATTGCTTAAATACCGTGGCCTTGATTAAAGGTTTTACAGGCAGGCCGATTGATAAGGTAAATTTTGCAGCCTGTGAAAGGAATTTAACCAGAAAGGGGCTTTTTGTTAATCCAAATATTAGATAAGACAATAATAGCATGTGCTCTGAGCAGTTTCATAACTTCGGGAAAGTCGATACCCAACCGCTTTACGGTTTCAACTGTGGGGATGCCATCTTGTGACCATCCCCTGCGCTTATAAACCGCATCCTGAAGTTTTTCATACTGTTTTTGGCGGAACCGGCGCAGCAGGGCTACTTTTACCTCTGATGGTTTACCTGTGATATCTACCCCATATTTTTTTACTAATTGTTCGTCATAGCGCTCCTGGCGCGATTCGTATTCGTCTACAGTCACTGGGCCCATGGCACGGGATGTAGTATGATCGTGTTTCCGGCGCCCAAAACCCATCTTAAGGTTAAAGATGCGTTGGAAATTGTAAACCGCCTCACTCATAGTAATTAGATCGTAAGGGGTTGTTTTTATTCCCGTAACGGCACTGAAGCTTTGTGCATACCACTGGACATGCTTTTCTACTTTGGCAGGATCCTCAGTGTCTTTATTGTCCTCGGGCACAATATCATTCCATGGTAGCTTGCACAAGCCCTACAATCCGAACCAGGTGCGGAACATAGGAAACCAATGCAGCGCCTCGGCCTTCTGCTCAAAAGTCGGCATAAAATTATGCACCATATCGAGAAAAATAAGCCAAGCCTCATCATGCTGGGGCTCCTTGAGCGCTAAACCGAATTCGCCCTGCTGGGCCAGTGACTCCTTGGAAACATACCCGGCAAATTCGAGCCCTTTGGCCTCCATGTCGATATCTTGAATAATCGCAGCATCAGCGCCATATTCAGCTGCGAAGATTGCTTTCATTTTACGTATAAACATTGGGATACGTTGATGGTAGTCTTATAAAAAGCGCAAAACGAATCGCGATATTCAGTCAAACATTCGTTCTGGAGGATCAAGTTGTATCTGAGCTTATCGCGTTTGTTCAATCCTGTATAATACCGGGAAAAGTAAAAGGTGATATCAATAATCCGGTTTATGAAGGTGCTAAACGAGAATCATACAGTCTACACTTGGCCTCGATTCCCGGAATTGATCTAATCTCCAATGTTTCCTTGAATTGTCACATTGAAATTAGAATATGAAATTTTCGATGGTGAATGATTCTTGGATTTCCTTTTTTTTGATGTCAATATGATCAAATAGATGATAAAGATATTGTCTGCGGATCTGAGGTTTTTTTCACCTTGATAAGCACAGAAAAATATTGATATCTATTTCTTAGAAGGTCCAAAAGATAATTCCGCGAACAAAACCAAGATAACGGGCACAATCGATTAATTGGGCTTATAGGCTTAAACGAATCAACCAACACAACCAACTTAACAGAGCACAACGATGAACCTTAAACTGGAACTTATTTTTAAAGACCGGGTAGGAATTGTCTCTGATATTTCTACGATCATAGCCCAACAGGGCGGCAATATCGTCTCTATGGAAGTCATTCGCCGCGAAGATCACGCCCATGTTTATCTGAAAGCTGAAAAGAGCGAGCGGGCGGCCTGGATCGAAGAAATAATTGAAACCCTGACCAATGTTGCCGACTTGATTCAAATTCGCTTGATCAACACCTTGCCCCAGGAAGAAAGAGAAAACCGCTTCCAGGTGGTGTTGGACAACATCAGTGACGGGGTGGTTTCCATCGACCGGGAAGGGAATGTAACGACCATCAATCGTGTGGCCCGGCAGGTACTGGGCTGTGGTGATCGCGATGTCGTCGGATTGACCGTGGAGGCCCTGAAGCTACCCGATTTTCAAATACTAAAATGTATAGAAGGTAAAAAGTTCAGTAATGTCAAAAAAGACCTGATTACCGCGTCGGGCCGGTACCATTATTTTTCCACTGGCAGACCAATCCGGGATTCGGAAGGACAGATCATCGGCGCCGTTGAAATCGCCAGGGATATGCAGGAAATCAAAAAACTGGCCAGGTCGATTTCCGATCCGATCAAAATCGGCTTTAGCGATATCATTGGCCGCCACCCGGCCATTGAGGCCGCCGTTGCCTTTGCTCGCAAGATTGCATCTACGGACACATTTGTGTCGATTCGCGGCGGCAGCGGTACCGGCAAGGAGCTCTTTGCCCGAGCCATCCACTCCGCGGCTAAACTTCATGGGCCTTTCGTGCCGATCAACTGCGCGGCCCTTCCCGAACAGCTACTTGAAAGCGAACTCCTCGGTTATGTCGGCGGCGCTTTTACCGGCGGGCGCAAAGAAGGCAAGCCCGGACTGTTTGAAGTGGCCCGTGAGGGAACGGTTTTTTTAGACGAAATCGGCGACATGCCGTCTGGTTCTCAAGCCAAGATCTTGCGGGTCATTCAGGAAAAACGGGTTCGCCGAATCGGTGGGTCAAAGGAAATACCCATTCAGACCCGGATTATCACCGCCACCAACCGTAACCTGGAACGTCTTGTCGCTCAAAAGAAATTTCGCCAGGACCTCTATTACCGCATCAACGTTATACCGATCCATATTCCGCCGCTGGTTGAACGTGTCGAAGACATTCCCTTGTTGGTGGAGCATTTTATGTTTCAACTGGCCTCAAAACTCGAAAAGCCAATGCACGCAATAACCAAAGAAGCGATGCGCAAATTGATGCGACACGACTGGCCGGGCAATGTCAGAGAGCTGAAGAATGTCGTCGCGCGGGCGGTCTTTTTGACTGAAGGAGACGTCATTGACATGAAATGCATTCTTTTCAGTCACGAAATCGGCCAGGGCTTGCAAAAACCACCAGAAATCAAAACTACCGATCATTCAGTTCGCTTTTCACTGAAAGAGCGAATCAACACATACGAAAAGCAGATCGTTATGGAAACCTTGCAGGCCTCTCGAAGCATCCGAGAAGCTGCCAGACGTCTCGGCGTATCCCACACGGCCGTGCTGAACAAATTAAAAAAATGGAAACTTATAGAACCAATGGAAACATAAATAACCATAATTTATAACATTTTGTATTTATTATTATTTATATTCTTTTCATCAATAAATGGAACGATATGGTGCCAATATCGTCTACCATAATTTGCGTGAAGTTCATTTCAATTTGACTCGACGAACCATCAACTCATTTTCGCCCCAATTCTGAAAAACTAATAACCTATTGATATTGAAGATTTAATCTTACTCCCGATTTTTTGTCTCCTATCTGAATTCGGTTCAGATCCTACTTTAATGATCATTATTCGTCTTCATCGAAGGCTGTGGCAAGTATCTTGCTCATGTATCAATTGAAAGCCAAACGTTGCCACCCAAGGCAACCTACTTGACCCGACAAACCAAAGGAGGCGCATCATGATCATCGGAATACTGAAAGAGATAAAGACAGAAGAAAACCGGGTGTCTATGACCCCGGCCGGAGTGGAGGTGATGATCCAAAACGGGCACACCCTGCTGGTCGAAAAAGACGGCGGCAAGGGCAGCGGCTTCGAAGACGACGATTACAAAAATGCCGGTGCCGAAATTGTAGCCACACCCCAAGAAATATTCGAACGTGCTGAAATGGTCATGCATGTAAAAGAACCGTTAACTGCCGAATACGATTTAATTCGTGAGGATCAAATCGTTTTCACATACTTACATTTGGCGGCAGCGGAAGAACTGACCCATGCGTTGATCAAGAGTAAGTCCATTAATATTGCCTATGAAACCATACAAAAGGCGGACGGCTCCTTGCCATTGCTGACACCCATGAGTGAGGTTGCCGGGCGTATGGCTACCCAACAGGGTGCCAAATACCTGGAGATGGCCCAGGGTGGACACGGCGTTCTCTTGGGCGGGGTACCAGGCGTTGATCCGGGGACCGTCGTGGTGATCGGGGGCGGTGTCGTCGGCGTCAACGCTGCAAAAATGGCTTGCGGACTGGGCGCCAAGGTCTACATCTTGGATATGAATCTGGATCGTCTGCGGTATCTCAGTGATGTCATGCCCGCCAACTGTATTCCGCTCATGGCCAGTCCGGCGACAACCCGCAAACTGGTTAAAGAGGCTGATGTTGTCATCGGTGCCGTGTTGGTGGCCGGCGCCAAAGCGCCCAAACTGGTCACCAGAGAAATGCTCAAGACCATGCAAAAAGGTTCGGTGTTGGTGGACGTCGCCATCGATCAGGGAGGATGCTTCGAAACCTCACGGGCCACCACGCATTCAGATCCGATCTTTGAGGTCGAAGGCATTGTGCACTATTGTGTGGCCAATATGCCCGGTGCAGTGGCCAAAACATCCACAATCGCCTTAACCAACGCGACCTTACCCTACGCCGCGCAAATCGCCAACAACGGCTGGCAGCGTGCCATGCGCGAAAATCCTGAAATCAAACTTGGCGCCAACGTGATGAAGGGCAAAGTGACCTATCAGGCGGTCGCCGAAACATTTGGTTTAGAGTACACCCCTATCGATACCTTGCTGTAATTTCATCGATAGGTAACGGTCAGCCGTCTAACAGAGCGACGTTTTTCCGTCGTGAAAAGGGGAGTGGATAAAAACAACGGTTGGTCGACCATAACACCCCAAAAGAACAGGTTTGGAGAAAGGGGGTATGCTAAACCTGTGATGAATTAAAGCGCGATTTTGGCTTCCTTAAAAAACTGCTGAAACGATAAGGCATAAACTCCCCCCTTGTTTTTAGTAATGACAGCGGTTCAGGTAAACACCGGCCGAATTTGGCCAAACAATCGAGTAAGCATCAAAAATCATAAGGAGGATAAGTCAATGCCAATTAATTTTAAACGTTCATTTATTATAGCAGCACTGGTCACCGTGCTCATCGGTTCCGGAGCTGCTATGGCCGAAGTGAAAGTCGGCTTTCTTGGCGGATTCACCGGTCCGCTTAAAAGCATGACACCGTCGGTTTACAAAGCGGCGAAGCTTGCCGTCAAGCACGTCAATGATCAGGGCGGTGTACTCGACGGGCAAAAAATCATCATGCCGAACGCGGATACGACCTGTGCGGATACCGCTGCAGCGGCAAAAGCGGCCGACAGTCTGGTGAATTCCGAAAAGGTCGTCGCCCTTGTGGGCGCACTCTGTTCGAGTGCCACCCTTTCAGTGGCTGAAAATGTGGCCATACCCGCCGGAGTCACAATGGTTTCCCCCGCCTCGACGTCACCTGCCATCACATCTTTAAAGGACCAGGATCTTTTGTTCCGTACGACGCCTTCTGATTTGTATCAGGGCAGCGTTATGGCCCGTCTGTTGAGGTCGAAAGGGATCAACAGTATTGCCATTACCTATGTAAACAATGACTACGGCAAAGGTTTTGCCGATGCCCTTTCCGCTGCCTTCATGGCAGCCGGTGGCAAGATCGACGCGAACGAACCCCATGAGGAGGGTAAAGCGGACTATCGTGCCAAGATCCGCACCCTGGCCGCTTCGGGGGTGGATACGTTGGTTGTGCTGGCCTATGCCAACGGCATGATTGCCACCAAGCCAGGGGTGCCGGATACCACAGGCGCGCGAGTATTCAAAAAGCTTGCATGGGGAGATGATCTGAACCCCACCGCAACCTTTGCGGCTCAATCCTATGACGCTGCTTTCCTGTTGTCGCTGGCGATAGAGAAGAATGGCAGTGCCGCGCGCGAGGGACTTTCCAAAGCCCTGCGGGCCGTGGCAACTGCCCCGGGCGAGGTTATCCGTCCGGGTGAATGGCAGAAAGCCAAGGCCTTGCTCAAGGCCGGCAAGGAGATCAACTATGAGGGCGCCACCGGCAGCCTCGAATTTGACAAGGCCGGGGATGTGTCCGGTGTGATCATCGAATTGGGCGTATATGTCAGATTCGGCTCTTTCATAGAATTTGGCCAGATACAGTAAATCAACGGATCGCTTTAAAAAAGAAATCCAGGCTTGTCCCGAGCCCCGGCTTTTAATTTAAGGCTCATGGTGATGAGCGCTTTTCTCTGGCAGCAGCCTGTAAAGAAAAACTCAAAAGGAGGATACGAAAATGAGTGAAACAATACTAGTCGGTATTGACGGTACCAAAGAAAATCGTCGCGCCGTAGATTATGCCATCAAAGAGGCCAAACGAAGCAAGGCAAAGTTGATTCTGGCGTATGTCATCAAATGGTCGCCCTACACTTTCCAAACCGCTGAAGAGAACGAACGGCGTCACAAGCGCAAGGTAGAAGATATTCAGTTCGTCCATGAGCGGGTGCTGGACCCGATGCTGGAATCACTGGCATCTGAAGGTCTCGAGATTACCGGCCTTGTGCGCCATGGTCAGGTAGCCGACTCCTTGATTTATCTCGCCAAAAAGCATGATGCGACTGAAATCGTCGTGGGACGGATCGGTGAGAGTGGCCTCAAGACGTTAGTCTTCGGCAGTGTGGTCGCCAAGCTGATACAGCTCAGCCACATTCCGGTAACCATCGTGCCCTAGTCGGCCAAAAACGCAACCAACAGTTAATCAAAATAAAGGGAGGAAATCCGAATATGAAAAAGAAATCTATAATCACCGGCGCCTGGACGTTTTTGCTGCTCATGTTGATGCCGATGTTGGCTTTTGCCCAGGAAGCCGGAGGCGGTATTGATGCGT
>CALZJV010000431.1 GCA_945787595.1 uncultured Desulfobacterales bacterium
TTTGATCCCATCGAAATTGTAGATTAGTTGATGCAGTACGCAGCCAAGCTCCTCCGTGATTTAGAGTGCAGCGATGATGATGCTTGAATTGACCAAGATTTTAAAGACGATTGATTTCTTATCGTGTTTAATGTATCCAAATTCTATCTGTAATAATTTCAGCTGAATTGATAGTCGTTAGTTTCTCAATATGGACTTTTGCATTGTTGCAGACACTTGCAAGTTAGGTCAGTTCCATAACGACTCAAAACCGAGAATGCTTTGTAACCCATAGTTTTTTGATTTAAAGATAAACGGATAGGAGAATTGATTCCGATTCCGAATCTTTAATTTTGGGCTATTCACGATGGAGGCAATATGTCCTGCATTTTGCTGCCAATCCCACAACCCTCCTATATTAAATCAGATCCCAATTCCTGAATTTTGAGGAATATAGTTTACATCCCCCTATAAGATATTACATTTAGATTCTTAAAACTATGACAAGCAGTGTTGAAGGTAAATAGTGGACATTTTCATATTAAAGTGGCTCAAGCTATTGCAAAGATTGAACTGCTGACTGCTAAGAGGAAATGACATCCAAGCCTGAGCATTCGAAAAAGTCGTGTATTCTATGATCTGATTGTTTGAGATACTACCCTACCGTATCAACAATCGATAGTTTGGTGCTATCTACCATGTATGGCACGAATTTCATCAAAAGGAGAGAAGAATGATTAACCGGCGCCAATTTTTTCAGAGAACCGGTGCAGGAGCCCTAAGCCTCATGTCTGGAGGTCTGGGTTCTTTGCTCGCACCTCCTTTTGTCTCTGCTGAAGGAAAAACTGGAAATGACTTTGATCCTGATCTGGAAATTTCTATGATATCCTACCGGACCCAAATCCCGATATTTCCGGGAAGCCCAACTCGTGTGTGGAGCTACAAGGGTCAGGTGCTGAAAGGGGACCAAGCGAGGCTGATTAAGGACCCATCATACGGGTGAACAGAGGGGAAAAAATCCGCATCAACTTTATCAATGATGTGCCCGACGAAACCATCGTCCACTGGCACGGCCTGCACGTGCCTGCCGTAATGGACGGGCATCCGCGTTTTGTTATTCCACAGGGCAAAGAATATAATTATGAGTTCGAAGTCCGCAACCGGGCCGGAACATACTGGTATCACCCTCACCCACACGGTCGTACCGGCCCCCAAGTGTATCGTGGGCTGGCCGGGCTGTTCATCGTTTCTGACGACGAAGAAAAAGCAGCAGGCCTGCCATCCGGGCCGTACGATATACCCCTTGTCATTCAAGACCGCCTCTTTGATGCTTCTAACCAGTTGGTTTATTCATCAAGGAATATGTGGGACAAGATGGATGGATTTTTAGGTGATCGGATATTGGTCAACGGACAGCCTGACTTTAACCTGCCGGTAGCAACACGTGCTTACAGGCTGCGAATTCTTAACGGATCTAACTCACGTATCTATAAACTTGCATGGCAGGATGGCACTCCTCTTACGATAGTCGGAACCGACGGCGGGTTACTGGAAAAACCTGTCGATCGAAAAAACGTATTTTTAAGCCCAGGTGAGCGAATCGATCTGTGGGCTGACTTTTCCTCATATCCTGTTGGATCGGAAACCTCACTGATTAGTTTGCCTTTTGATGTGGGGATGATGGGCAATGGGAGAATGGCGCATGGCAAGATGGGTGGGCGAGTGCTGGATAATGCTCAAGTGCTTCCAAATGGTGCAGGCCTTTCGATTCTAAAAATAAAGGTAAACCGCAAGGAAAAGACAGAATTTTCTGTGCCACAACGGCTATCTCATATTGAACGCTACAATGCAAAAGATGCGGTAAATTTTGAAAATCCCCGGACTTTTCGTTTATCCTTGGAAGAAATGATATGGAAGATTAACGGAAGGACCTTCGAAATGGAAGAAGTAGCAGAAGAGGAAGTAGTACAACTTGGATCACTTGAGGTATGGGAATTTTCCAACGAAGGGAGCGGGACGGGAATGAGAGGACTCAGCATGCCCCATCCAATTCATCTCCACGGAAAACAATTCCAGGTCCTTGATCGAAGTGGGGTTTTGCACGACGGTTACCTGGATGATGGCTGGAAGGATACGGTGTTGCTCATGCCGGAAGAGCGTATAAGGATTATTGTAGAATTTGAAGACTATTCCGGTTTGTTTTTATATCATTGTCATAATCTTGAGCATGAAGATATGGGTATGATGCGAAACTATTTAGTTAAGTCATAGACCATAGGAATAAAAAAGGATTAAAATATATTTATAATTAAAAAAAGCGTAGCACATATACGCCTTTTTTAAATATCTGGTGCCGAAGGCCGGAATTGAAAAATTTATAATGATATCAAATGGTTAATAAAATCAAGGCTAGTTTAAGCGACATTAAGTTAGTTTTTGTACAGTCCTGGCTGCATATTCGCATATCAATTGCATATCCATATCATATCTTTACCTATAAGCACGCTCTTTTTTCGATTGGATTTACAAACCCATAAAAAACGCCAATGTGCGATTAAGGCACGCAATCTTTAATCGGAGCATTATGTGGATGGGCCAGGGGAAATCCACAATTTACGGGAATTGCAGGTTTGTTCTGCAAATTTAAAATATCATGGCTCAATTTTTTATGGTAATATCTGAAGTCGAAAATCCGTCCAATTTGGGATAAGTTTTAGTCGGAAAACTCATTCAGCCAAGGTTTAAATTTTCAACAATCGTGATCTTAGCTGGATAACATTACCCATGAGAGGGGAACTTATGTTTAAAGTTATATCAAACGGTAAAAATCGTTTAGATATTGAGTTGAGTGGAAAGTTGAACACTGAAGATATGAAATTTGCATTAGACGAATTGGTCAGCAAGTCGGAGGATATTGAAAATGGCAAAATGTTGTATGAGGTTATTGACTTTAATCTTCCGTCATTTGGTGCAATAGCGATCGAATTTTCTCGATTACCTGCGATGTTTGGGCTGATGAAAAAATTTGATCGTGCTGCGGTATTGACTGATAAGACTTGGTTAAAGACGGTAAGTGAACTTGAGGGAGTATTTTTTCCAGGTCTTGAAATTAAAGCTTTTGATAGAGACCAAAAAGCAGAAGCAGAAGCATGGTTGTCGAGTTAGGCTTATATATGTGATTCATTGTCAAAAGATGGACATAATGGTTTTTAACGGCCGGGTGTCAACTTTAGAAGACGACCACCGGAACCGTCTTCGAGCACGTACAAAGCCCCTTCGGGTCCCTGTTCGACCTCGCGTATGCGCTCACCCCATTTAAAGCGTTCGGCTTCTTCGGCAGTGTCCCCTTTTAATTCAACTCGAATAAGGGCTCTTGATACAAGTCCACCGATAATTGCACTGCCTTTCCAATCGGCAAACATCTCACTGTCATAAATAACAAGACCAGACGGTGCAATGGAGGGCACCCAAAACGTCCGAGGGGCTTCGAATTCAGGACGGGTGTCATGATCGGGGATCGGTTTACCCGAGTAGTGGTCGCCGTTCGATACGATCGGCCAGCCATAATTTTTACCAGCAATGATCAGATTCAACTCATCGCCGTGACGCGGACCCATCTCATGGACCCACAAACGTCCGTCGGCATCAAAATCGATGCCCAGCATGTTGCGGTGGCCGACGGTCCAGAATTGCATGGCAATCTCACCACGATCCTGCCACGGATTGTCATTGGGTACCGTTCCGTCCTCGTTTAAGCGCAGCACCTTGCCAAGATGGCCGTCAAAATTTTGGGCCGGTGTAAGTTTCTGGCGGTCTCCGGAGGTGATGAACATTTTACCGTCGGGGCCGAACGCGATGCGATGGCTGTAATGTCCTTTTCCTGTAACTTTTGGCTCCTGAACCCACAGTTTTTCCACTGACGCGAGCTTGAGCGGGCTGTTTTTTAGATCGAGCTTTGCGCGGACTACCACCGCACCGATTGTGCCGTTATCATCCGCGCGTTCGGCATAAGACAAATAGACCCAGGAATTGCGTTCAAAATCAGGATGCAGCACCACATCGCCCAAGCCGCCTTGACCGCCATAGGCGACTTTCCACAAGCCCCGCACTTCTGTTTTCGATCCGTCGTTGGTAACATGCCACAGCAACCCTCTCTTCTCGGTCACCAAAAGAGTGCCATCGGGCAGGAAAGTCATGGCCCAGGGCTCATCGAAAGTAGCGACCCGCGCGGCCACAAGTTCGGTGCCCTTCGTGCCCTCAATTGGAAAGTCTCCGGCTGCAACCGGTACAGCAATTGTAATTATTATCAGCAAGAGGATAATCAAGCGCATAGGTGTAAATCCTTTTTCTGTTTTTACCGAATTTAAAAACAAAAGGTGCCTTCAAGACGGTTTATGCCACCATTATATCTTTCGAAGGGTTTTTTTATCATCACCGATTACGCACCTTTATGGCTTTGACTATAAGCGATCGCTGAGTAAACTTTTAGCTGCCTGGCGTCATCAGGCTAATCCGACCAACAGCCTGCTAAAACGACGAGGATAAAGCGCAGTACTTACCGGCGGATGATCGGAACCGTATGAAAGACCAAAGGAAATATTAACTATAATATAGGGTGCCGCATGAACGCTGTCAAACCGTCCGCTTTCCATGCATAGCGGCCCTTATTCCACCGTGAACTGACACCAATCGTACGCTCTGGTGATACAACATCTATGCACTTATAGAGGCAGTAAAAAAGTTGTTATATAATCTTTCCCGGCTATCTGGTCTCCAGTGATGCTTTCTGCATCTATGCGCTTACCCGCCAGAATTTAATCTATCCTCAAAATCATACTGTAAACGTGTATAAAATTAAAACCTCAACTATTTTCAAAAAAAGGTGGACCGGTTGTGGGTTTCCAAAACAAATACACAATAAAAACAGTTAATTGAAAGGATTCGATTCAGGCACGAAATGTAAATTTTCTACAGAATGTAGATTGGCCAGGGGAAACCCACCATGGTCGGAGATTTTAGATTGGTTCAGTAAATCTAAAATTTTGATCCCATCGTTGTTGCGGATTAGCTGATGCATTACACAGGCAAGCTCTTCGGCGAGTTAGGGTGCACCAATGATGTTTAAATTGACTGAAATTTGACTTCCTGGTTGATTGCTAAGTGTGATTCATGTATCCGTATTATATCTGAAATGATTTCGTGAGAATTGATATTTGGACATCTCTCAATATATCTGTAAATCGGCTTTTTTCTGTATAACATTCCAAATTTGATGGTATACAGATCAAGATACTAACTGGTTAGAAGCCAACGGAGGCATATCTAATGAAGTTCGGAGATAACTTTAACAATATTCAAATAAAAACCGGCGGTGCTGAAATTAATCTAGTGCATGGCGGTTCAGGCAATCCGCTACTGTTGTTGCACGGCTATCCGCAGACCCACGTCATCTGGCACCAGATTGCTCCGCGCCTTGCTCATAGTTTCCACATAATTTGCCCCGACTTGCGGGGCTATGGGGATAGTTCAAAGCCTCCGAGCACGCCAGATCATTACCCCTATTCAAAGCGTGCCATGGCCCAGGACATGGTCGAAGTCATGGCGTCTCTTGGATATAGTGAATTCCTTGTAGCCGGTCATGATCGCGGTGCCAGAGTTACGCATCGGATGGCCCTTGACTATCCTGAGAGAATCAAGAAGGCATGTGTGATGGACATTGCACCTACTCACCACATGTTCAAGACTACTGACCAACATTTTGCCACTGGCTATTATCATTGGTTTTTCCTCATACAACCAGATGGTTTACCAGAACATATGATCAATGCGGATCCCGCTTACTATCTCACGGAAAAACTAAAACGGTGGAGTGCGCCCGGTGCGGTGTTCGCGGACGAGGCGGTAGCCGAATATGTGCGCTGCTTCAGTAGGCCAGAGTCAATCCATGCTTCATGTGAGGATTATCGCGCTGCAGCGAGTATTGACTTAGTACACGACGAAGAGGATATGGACAAGAAGGTTGAGTGCCCTCTGCTAGTCTTGTGGAGTGCAAAAGGATTTGTGAACCGTACCTACGATGTCCTTCGTGTATGGCACGAGCGCGCCGAACAAATAGAGGGTAGAACCTTGGATTGCGGACATTTTCTACCAGAAGAAGCTCCTGCGGCCATCTGCGATGAATTGCTTCGGTTCTTTAAGTAACAAATAGTGCTTCTAACGAATAAGGATAGATCGTGAGAGCGAAGCGAACCACGATCTTATCCGGTTGTTGGACAAGCCCGACGATGACTGTAATGTCTGTATATAAGGAAATATATTTTTCTGAACAGGGGGCAGGAGGTACTTTTTCAGGAAGCGTGATTTTTTCAAGGCGTACGGGTGCCTTAACCTATAAATAGGCTAAAAAAAATAATTATTTCATAAAAGTTTTTTTCTCCTATTTGAATGAATTGCAG
>CALZJV010000432.1 GCA_945787595.1 uncultured Desulfobacterales bacterium
AATCATAAATAATTCTTCGGCTGCTCGGTGAAAATGATAAGGAAATGAATATTTGTCCGGGTCCAATGAGACAACATAAAATTCAAGGTATTTTGAATTCACGAGCTGTCCCAGTCTAGGGCTCACATTCCATTCATATTCAGGAAGACGTGATGGTTTTTTCTTAAAATCCAGGTCTTTCGTATGAAATATCTTGGGCATTTTCACCTCCTTGAAACGCTTTTTTATCAGCTAACTTCAGGGCTGAGCAGCGCCGCCACCGAATGCCGCGCTAATCCGGCCTCGCCGGAAAACCACGAATTTCACGGCGTCTGCTCAAGCCTTTTGTTGGGCTGCTGCATTATCATATCAAAACCTTAAATACAAATAAATCAACAGGTTCGTAAACGGGTCGGTTTGCAAATTGAGAATCGACCCAGTCCTTAAGCCTATCCAATCCACATTGAAATGCTACATCGCTTATCGCAATCAGAGGGGATAATCCCCGTCGGCTAATTTTTTTGTAATATTCTTGGCCCGAAGATGCAGTTAATTGGTAAATTGTTTTCATCAGAACGACCTCAAAGCCACTTCTCGAAATAACTGACCCTATCTCTGACCGTGAAGGAAGCCGATTAATATCCATTTCCAACGCCTCTGGAAAGCACTGAACCCAATAAGTCTCCTCGTCGGTTTCTCTTGTTCCATTCCTTATGGCTAGAATTCCATTAGGTGCAAGAACTCGAATAATTTCATCTATTGCGTTTTTACGATTGTCAAAATGATGAAAAACCTGAGACATCCAGACTAAATCCACAGTATCGCTATTCAAAGGGATCTTCTCAGCACAACCCTGCTTCCAAAGGACATCCCCCTGTTGGAGAGAATGATTCTGTTTCAACATCGCACCGGATGGATCTAAGGCAATTACCTGACAAGCAAACTTTTGAGCAAGGGCGGCACTGAATCGACCAGTACCACTACCCAAATCCAAAATGCTGCTGATTTGTTGATAAGAAAGGCATGCGCTCAACGTATTAATCCAAAGTCCGGTAGTTTCATACGGTAAAGTCCGTGCAGCATGATACCGATCAGCTGCTGAATGCTCTGAAAAAGTTATCGTCATTTTTTAAATCAAGCCCAACGGGTGAGTGACCGACAGGCGGAACCGCGTAAAGCAGTTTTTTGCAACAGGGACATCAAGTTCTGATTGACTTAAAAAGGTCTCAGCTATAGCCTGTTCGAGTCCACTCAATGGTTATGTCCTAATTCTCTCTATCTTTTTCTTCCTCGTTCTTTCATGAGGACAATTTCAAGGGTTGACCCCAATATGTTCTCACCAATATCTTTTGTTACTAGTTTGACTTGGCCTTTCTCTTCGCCTTGGTCTGACGCTTCTTGCGGCGCTTTGGCAGTGCCGTCTTCAGCGCGGAGCAAACCCGTCTCACATCGCCAAGCAGCGGGACCGCCATGTCGATGCCCTGATCGTCTTCGCTGCCGATGACGGCAAAAGAAAAACTCGCCGTGGCCGCCATTTCGCCGCCGGCAGTGAATTTGATCTTCTTCTCGCGCCCTCTTACCGCGGCCAGACCCGCGAAGGCGCCTTTGAACTTGCCCGATTTGCGATCCACGTTGCCCGTGAGGGTCCCGCGAATGGCGACGGTCGGATTCTTGGCGCCGATGGGCCCCTTGGGCGCCACCCGGCCGGCGATGCGCGCTTCGAAGCGGTCGCCGTTCAGCTCTAGGTGTACGATTCGAGCCAGGAGTTTTCCGTTTACCCCGGTCTTGCTGGAAGATTCGGCGCGCCCCGAGATGCAACCGTACACCTTCCCCGAATACTTCGTGCGATCCTTGATGCTCCAGTGAAGTTCGACCGGCCGCATCTCCCCCGCGCGAAGGGGCACGATCATGGCCCCCGGCGTATTGCCGAGCCAGGGCAGACTGCCGCCCTTCTTCATGAGTTCGGTCACTGCGGTGGTGTTGCCCTCCAGCAGTTGCGAGAGGTCAAGCCTGGCCTTCCACCGGGGATCAATTTGATGGTCCGGTATCAGGCCGATGAATTGCACCCGGCGGCTGGGGTTGCCGATCACGAACCGGGACACCCCGTCGCCATCGCCCAAGTCCGCGGTGCCGACGTTGCCGAAGTTATTCTGGGCCTCGTTATTGCAGGGATCTACGTCGTCAACATGTTCGATGCGAACGATGACGCAGAAGTGATCGAAGTCACCCAGGGGAAGCGGCCACAAGCCGCCGTTGGTGTCGGTCAGGTCGGTCAGGTCCCACGAGATTTCCACCTCGGTGGACGGCGGCGAAACGGGCACGTCGACGGTGACGGTGCCGATGACTTTTTCCGCGTTGCCGCTGGTGCCGGCTCCGTAGGGCTTGAACGAAAACGTAACGTCCACGCCAACCGCATCCACATCGCCCACGTTGGAGATGTTGGCAAACAGCCGGTTGACCTGCCCCTTTAACGGATCGGCGATGGCGCCGGCCCCATCCTTGACGTAAATGTCGGGCGATTGCCAATAAGGCGCGGAACCGGTGCGCGCTCCCCAGGGGGTGATCATGGGGTCGGGCCCGGACACCGGCGCGGGCGGCGTGGCGCCCCCATCGGCATAGATCCCTACTGCATTGAAGGCTTTATCGAGAATGTCCGCTTTGCAGGAATCGGGATACAGCGCGTTGGCGGCATCGATCATGTCCTGGCGCAGCTCGGCAAACTGATCGGCGCCGTCGGCGTAATTGATCTGGGCATAGTAATAGATATTCTCAAAGCAGGTGACGCCCATGCCGTATACCGCGATCGGCGGATAGGTCGCGGCGTCGGTGGCCGCCGCGGGGTGGGTTCCACCGGCGGCGGCGAGGAAGGCGGCTTTATCCAGGATGCCCACCCGGCGTTAGTTGAGTCCCGTGGGGTCGACACTGTCGTCGCCGGCGCCAAATCCGACGCCGCCGGTGTCGGCGCCCGCCTGGTAAAGGTCGGTCTGGCCGAATGCCGACGGATCCTGAAAACCGCGCAACCGGCCCCCCGTCGATGCGTGCGTAGCCCCGGGCAGGGAAGCGTCTTCTTCGAAGACTGCGGCGAAACGCCAGCCGTCCTTGCTGATGCAACCCGCATACCAGTCGCCGGTACCCTCGGACACCACGAAGTTTTCGTCGTTTTCCTTGTTGTAGCCGCCGTTTGGATTCGTTCCGGTAATTTCGGTAGCCTGAACGCCGTGTCCCCACTCGTGGCCGCAGGTGTCGAGGCTCGACTTGTAGGTCATGTTTACGCCGTCGCCGTCGCCGTGCATGATCAGCCTCGCGGAGCGCGAAAAAAAAGAGCTGTTGCTGTCGGTGTCCCGGTGGACCAGCGAGGTCCAGATTTCCGTGGGGTCATCCCCGAACCCGTCCCTGCCGAAAAGATCGATCGCGTTGACTGTGACATTGCGCGCGAAGTAATCGTGGATCAGGCCGGTGTTGTATTGCGCATCCACCTCCGGCCGGTCGCTGTCGCCGCGCGGCGCATTGGTGAGGTTGTTGAAAACCCCGTCGCCGTCGTCATCGGCGCAAAGGGCGAAGGCTCCAAACGCATCGATCGAGCCGGCCATATCCCGTGTCTCGATATCGACGCTGCGGGAGGTATCCAGCATCTCCAGGTTGGCGCCCCCGCCGGGGTCGTCGACTTGAATGGTCCGCACCGGTGTTGCAGCGGTTTCGTCGGTGACGTTGATGCCGGTTCCGGTGGTGGTGGTGCCGGCCTCGTCCTCATCCGCGTAGCGTCGAATGATTTTGCCGCTCTCCGCGCTTACCAGAAACCCTTCGGTGTTCGGAGCGCCTTGAAATTGCGCGACAAAATTCCAGACCATCTCGGTGCGCCACTTGTCGCGCGTCCGAATCGCGGCATACTCGATGGCCGGTTTGCTGATCAAACCCACGGTGTCTTCCTTGCGCAACCTGGAAACCGCATCGAGAGCCTGTTTTACGTTGAACTTGGGTTTC
Organism: uncultured Desulfobacterales bacterium; assembly: GCA_945787595.1. The sequence goes on from CALZJV010000432.1 coordinate 3,961, forward strand.
CGGAACTTGCTCAAGCTGATGGTGGACGGCCAATTCGCTTTGACACGGGTGATCACTCCGCCGGAATCGACCGTGATGGTGAGTCGGGACGGGTTGACGATAAATCCATTGTGAATTCGTCCCACCCGCATGTGGGAGTTTCCACGGGAATCCTCCCGGACAGAAAAAATGCGATAAACACTGCGGGAGCCGATCCCGTAGATGCCCCCGTATTTGTCCAGGAATTGCTCCACGGATGCGGTTGGTGTCTCGCCCGGAGGTGATAATCGGCCGTGGATGTACCGGGGTGAATTCGTTTCGTCTTTCATTTGCACGCTGTCGACCGTGTGATCGTTTTTCAGCGCGTCGAGTGCGATGGTTTTAGCCATGACAAATCCTCCTTTTTTTTAATCCGACTAAACTGTCAGTAATTTTCTTATATATAACGTCTGAAGTCAGGGACAGCCAGGGCTTCCACTAACTTCCATAAATATGATAAATTTTCAAATCTACATAAACTCACAAAACGCCTCGGCCCTGGCTGTTACCTGAACTGACATGTTATACACCATAGTCCTTCTGTATTTTCGCGATTCTATGTTTAGCCATATTAATAAAGAACTCTGGTGGGTTTTCGTTAATAAAATTTTCGTATAAGGTTATTGCCTCGCTATACTTTTTTAGATCACAAAGTTCAGCATCTTTTATAACGATATCCCCAAATTGCCTATTTAGTTCCGCTGGATATGGGGATGGTCGCTTTAAGTATTCAGGCTTCAATTTTGGGTCAATATAGTAGATTTGTTGCTGAATATCAAAAATTAAAGATAAAGCTTTCCCAATAGTGGAAATATGTTCCTTTGAAGGGTTTAGCGGAATATCTCTGATCTCCACTGCTGCAGAGTCCATAATTCGTGCTGCTGCAGACAATAATTCATTCAAGGATTTAAGATCTGCCATAATTCCTCAAGTGTATAACGGTGAGCGTGAGCAGCAGCGCAAATGAGTGTCGATTCTGCACGGCCTTAACGTAAAACCGCGATCTTCACGCTGTCTGCTCAACGCTTTTGTTGGGTGATTTCCTCTTCTTTTAGCTGAAACAGCCGTTCAATTAAATCACGGTCTTTATTTCTGACTCGGTCTACCTTCCAATTTTGCTCTCGAATGAAAGAAACATACCACCCGCCGACTTTTTGTTCATGAGTACGATATAGCATCATACTTGCCCGGCCATTACTTTTAGACTTTGACGAGAACCAGATGAATAGTGCCGATGGAGAATGATCAAGAAGTCGGTTGTTTAGGTTATCGGAGCTGCGTTTCTTCTGGCGGGGGTGGACAGTGCGTAAATTTGTGCCCGCAGGAGCGAGAACGCCGTTCGAAAATTTCATATGACTTTGATCAACAATGCGATGTTGAACGAATGGTGGGATTGTAACATCATCTCCAGATTTCCAGAAAGGTTGGACCTCGGAACTAATAGAATCAATTCCGGTATTGATCCCGACTTTAGCTTTGCCTGCAAAAGCAAACCACTTCACGTCAAACCAATTATCGGTGCGGATGAGAAACACCTCCGCTGGATGCTCTACAGCTGTGAGCCGGTTGCGGCCGAGCAGCTCGCGGCGTGGGGC
>CALZJV010000433.1 GCA_945787595.1 uncultured Desulfobacterales bacterium
CAAAAGTTTCTGGATCCCAAACCCCAAAAGCGCAAAGGCATCTGGGGCCGATATATGGATCGGTTGCAGAAGGCAACCGGCGGTAAGGCGCAGAAATGCCACTGAAATTGGCCGATGAATAAAAGCGCCAAAATCGAGTACGCATTTTACTAAGCCGAGCATAAATCATTAGACATGGATACACCGCCCGCTTCGCTCGAGTCGCAGAGATCGCAGAGGAACTTTTCTTTTAAATTTCTGCTGAGAGGCCAGAAAGTTAAAAAAACACGCCCTTCGGGCGACAGTGTAACGTACCATTTTCATTCTATCATGCTTAAGTATTTTCTTTCATTTGAGACGGATTGTTCTCTATGTTTGCCGTCCTTTCAACGGCAAATATAAAATAACTTTTCTCTGCGCACTTTGCGACTCTGCGGTGAATAAGATATTGAATCTCAATACAAGATGTCTAAATGATTATTGCCGCAAAGGAAACTTGATATCCATGGCAAACGAAACAACGAGAAAAAGGGAAGAAAAAGATTTTAACTATCTGATGGCTGTTTTCATTTTTGTGGCGGTCACGGTTTTGGTGATCATTCTTTCGCTAAAGCTGAATAACTCATCTTTTGAATTTTCAAATCAGGTCGCGATCGAGAATAACCTGCCGGCACCTGATTTCTCATTTCCCGGGCTTGACGGGAAAATGGTCAGCCTTTCCGATTACAAGGGAAAAGTAGTTCTCATCAATGTTTGGGCGACCTGGTGCCCGCCCTGTGTTGATGAAATGCCCTCAATGGAAAAGCTTTATCAAAACATCAAAGGTGAAAATTTCGAGATCTTAGCAGTCAGTATAGATGAGGCGGGACTTAAAGCAGTGGTGCCTTTTATGAAAAAAACCAACCTGACGTTTCCTGCTTTGATCGATTCTGAAGGCACCATCAAAGCTGTTTATGGAATTACCGGAATTCCCGAAAGCTTTATCATCGACAAGCAAGGCTTTCTCATCAAAAAAATTGTCGGACCGGTAGACTGGGCTACCTCCCCAATCTATCGTTTTTTTAGTGATTTGATGCAAACGCCATTGCCGCAATAGGATCATTTAACCGAAACGGCATTTCTGTCGGGCGCTTGCAGGCCAAGGTCGATCATCCTGGCTGGGAGTTCGGGTTTGTGGGACAGGGTCCGTTTACGGAAAGGAGCGGAGAGAAAATTGAAGATGTCGGATGCCTTCATGTAGCGGCCGAAGGTACGCACCAGCCTGTAGGTTTGAATGGGACGTCCGATAATTCGGCGCGCAAAAAGCAGGGCGAAGCCTTTCATGCGCGCCCGATTGATGACCTCGCCCGGCAGGATGGTAGGGTCGATGTCGGAGCACTTGAACCATTTATGCCAGTCACGCTCATCGTCGATGATCCCCCGCTCAATATATTCCTGCCACAGGGGCGTGCCCCGATAAACGCACAGCCGGTTGAACCCAAAGGTGTCCAATTTCAAACGGGCTGCGAAACGAAAACTCTCCATGATATCCTCAACCGTCTCGCCGGGTGCGCCTACCAGAAAAAAGCCATGGGCTCTCTTAATACCCCGTCGCTTGGCTTCGTTTACCGCATATTCGATTTGCTCCAGGGTCTGGTTTTTATTGAGCCGGTCGAGAACCTTTTGTGTTCCGGCCTCGATACCATAGGCTAAAAAGGTGCAGTTGGCCTTGCTCATGATCGGCAGTTGATCGACAGCAGCCGAATCCACCCTGCCCTCGCATCCCCAGCTGAATTCGAGTCCGCGGTCGATAATGCCATGGCAGATTTCGCTGATGCGCCTGCGCTTGAGCAGGAAGTGATCGTCGGTAAGATAAATCGAGCGGTAACCCGCATCGTTGAGTTGCTGCATTTCTCCCAGGACGTGCTCCGCCGAGCGGTGGCGCCATTTGCCATTGGACAGGGAAGGGATGTCGCAGTATATGCAACCGTAGGGGCAGCCCCTCGACGTTTGAATCGTGCAGAATTTATCGAGTGAGAGCACCGCCGGAACATCAAGGGGCAGAGATTCAATATAATCGATAGGCAGACTGTCCCGGTCCGGGTAGGGAAACTGATCCAGATCCCGGATAATGGGACGAGGTGTGTTTCGAATAACCTTGTTTCCGTTGCGCCAGACCAGACCGGCCACCGCACCCGGATCAGCGAGATGGTCCAGGTAATCAGGTAAAACTTCCTCACCTTCGCCTACCCCAACGCAGTCTGCATGGGGACAGTCTTTTAAAATAAAATCTGCATTCATGGAGGCGAAAACGCCTCCCAGGATGACCGGCGTTTGTGGCGCGGCTTCTTTGAGTCGCCCGGCCATAATTTTGGTTGACGGGTAGGTCGTGGTGGAAAGAAATGAGAGTGCGATGACATCAGGGTTTTCCGCGTTGACTGCCTGAACAATGTGATCCACCTTCATTTTGGGGTGGCAGGTATCGAACATCCGCACTCGGTGACCATGTTGACGTACTACCGGGGCCAGGGTTTCAATGCCTATGGGGGGAAACGCCATCACCTTGACACGCTCGTCGTCGGGACCTGAACCTCCCAACTCTTGCGGCAGCATTCGATAGTAATCTTCATCCCGGACATATATCATGAAAACATTCATTCAAATTCTTTCTCGTTCTTTTTTAATATCTTTATTATTGCTTCAAGAAGGCTAGTATCCTCAATGAATAGCCTTTATTTATCAAACTTAATGAAGACGGACATGCGGTTTCGCCCCTAGTTGTAGTGGAGGAAAGGTCCGGTAAAACGGTTGAAATGAGATTTCATTTACGGAGATCGGATTTGAAATTTGTAACGTTTAATGCAATTTAATGCAAGAAGTGAATGGGTGTCAAGTTTGAAAGCGGTCCCCGGGGTTCCCTGGATTACATTAATTGGGTCGGCTCAGTTTATTTTTAAGATTTTAGCCACCAAGGCACGCAGTTATAAAAAAAGGATATGAAGTTGAAACTTTTGTCAAAAAGAGAAATATCTATTGCTGAAATTGTTTAGGCAGATGCGGCGGAACCTTCAATTAAATAATTGCGCATCATCCCCATATCTTCGTGCTCCAGGTTGTGGCAGTGGTAAAGAAAAAGCCCGGGGTAGTCGCCAAACCGGACCAGAATCCGAATCCGTTCGCCGGGCATGAGCAGCACCGTATCCTTCCAGCCTTCATCCACATACCCGTCATGTGTAACGCCCTGCCGTTCCAGAACCTGAAACTGTTTTCCGTGCAGGTGTATGGGATGGGGCATATTCATCCCCCCCATCATCCCCATGCCGCCGCCTTCATTGATGAACTCCCATACTTCAAGGGTGTTCAGGCGCACTTTTTCGTCATTGGCCACTTCTTGCATCCGAAATGTTCTGCCGTTAATGGCCCAGGTCATATGGCGCATCTCAAGGTAAAATTTTTTCGATTGACCCGCATTGACGGCACCTGCTGCCCGATAGCGTTTGATGGTTGAAAGCCGCTTTGGAAGGGCAAGAGTTTCTTTCTCCCTGCGGTTCACTTTTACCTTTAAAATCCGGAATCCGGCGCCATTGGGCAGAGCAGCTCCGGAGCCCATCATGCCGCGTCCCATCTGCCCTCCGCTCATCACTCCGGCATTAAAGGGCAGGCTTACCAGTGCTGATTCCGAGCCAACTGGATGCTTGCTGAAGTCGGCCCACAGTTCCAGCCGCTCACCTGGTCCGAGCATCACGTAATCTCGCTGAGCCGGCGTTTCCAGTAGACCGCCATCGGTGCCGATCACAGTCAGCGGACTGCCGTCCTGCCAGGCCAGTTTGTAAATCCGCGAGTTGGAACCGTTTAAAAGCCGCAGCCGGTAGGCACGTGTCGCCACCGGCAGGCTAAAGTCCGGGAGGCCGTTAACCATAATCCAGTCGCCCAGAAATCCGGTCATCTGCTCCATATGGTGACCGGAGAGATAAATCAGCTGATTGCGATTGTCAAAAGCCCGGTCCTGGATGACAAGGGGGATGTCGTATTTCCCGGTCGGCAATCCGGCGGCTTTTTCTTCGTCGTCGGAAACCAGAAACAACCCGGCCAATCCCCCGTAAACCTGGGGGCCGGTTATGCCGTGGGGATGGGGGTGATACCAATACGTTCCCGCCCGATTGCGCACTTCGAATTCGTAGATATAGGATTCGCCCTTTGGAATAACAAATCGCGGATGCCCATCCATATCAGCCGGTACATGCAATCCGTGCCAGTGAACGATGGTCTCATCGGCAATATCGTTGGTAAAGCGGATGCGGACTTTCTGCCCGGTGCGTGCCCGGATGATAGGTCCCAGATAAGTTCTCTCAAGTTGGATCAGGCTTGCCGGATCCCCTTTTAACAGTTGTGCCCGATAACTCCATACGCTGGTGGGATTGCCCGGAAGTATCGGAATTTCTGATGGGGTTGCTTTTAAAGCGATTTCCATATCCGGGATGAATTTACCCTCCGGATTCGATGCTGCCTGGGCGCCGTCACTATTTACAAGCGCAGGAATGCCCCCGGCCAAAAAGCTTGCAGTTCCGGCACCGGTGATCTGCAAAAACTGACGTCGGTTAATCATATTCATCCCCTCATCTGTATTATCCGTGTTCATCCGCGTCCTATTTCGACCTATCCGTCTATTCTGTCTGGGAGCCCTGCCCTTTATGGTATTGTCGGGAGTTCTCGCGATCGGACTCGCCGGGACCCGTCATTTCCGGTCCTCTGCCACAACCGGAGCCCATGCCGTAACCGCCGCGATGCATCATTCGCGGTCCCATACCGTAGCCATCTCCGGGACCGCCAAAGGAACCATTACAAGGACCCCAATTGCCTTTCCCACCACGCCTCTTCTCACTGCGATGCATCATTCCGGGGCCCATAGGATTGCCGTCCCAAAACCTCCAGCCGAGATCGGGATTGATTTTTCGGACTCGCAATAGGTGCTCCAGACGCTTTTGAGCCATTTGTGCTTTAAAATCAGATAATTCCGTCTGTAAGGCAGTGGCAGCGGCAGCATTCGGATCTTCTTTGGCCAGTTCGCTTGCCAATTCGAGCCGTTTTTGATAAATTTTACGACGTAAGTCTTTGGCTGCTTCGAAAAATGCCGTACGCTCCGCATCCAGTTTTTTAATTTCATCTTCACTCAAATTGTCAAAGGCGCCGCATCCGGCACCACCATCGCCCCTGTGATGCCATCCCTGACCTTGATGCATCCCGCGATGGCGACCGTATCCCTTATCCCAGTCGGCAGATGCATGGATTCCCGAAAACAAAATTGCGAATGCCGCCATCAGAATAATTTTTAATTTTCCATACTTTTTGTTCATGTTCCTGCTCCTTCTGTAAAATTTATAATAATTGTAATTTCAGACCTCGTTGAATAGTTTACTGGTTGAATGGTTGATTAGGTAAATTATAGTCATAATTTGAGAATGTTACGATTGTTGTTTAAAGATTTTGGGGACACAGAATTGTTTTTTCTTTTGAAACATGAAGTGTCCAATTATTTTGCAAATATGGGATAAATCCATATTTACAACCACTTAACCAATCAACTAATCAACCAATCAACGATAGTCTGTCTGCTTCGCCCGTCCCGTAGCTCCGGTAGATGGTTCAGGTATAGGTTCGAAGCCCATTTAACCGAGGCAAATCCGGCGGTGAATAATGTCGAATAAAAAAACTGTAAGCACGATTTAAGGTTTTGTAATTTTTTATTTACAATCTATATGCCAAAGCAGCCGCTGTAAATTTTTTAACAATGTAACAAATTGATAATAAGTAATAAAATATTTATTATAGCGCTTTAAAAGGATGAAGTAGGAGAAGAATACCGGTTCTCAGCCTAACAACCGATGGATAAAAAGTACCCAGTTTCCGGTCAATATGTTAAATTTCGGGTAAAATCTATCCATCTTCTAAACATGATTTTATATGCAGGAGTAATTCTATTTATTCCAAGAATTTAGCTGATTAAATGACTTGGCCCTGTAATACTTGCCTCTTTGGTTGACTGAACCTTGGGATTTGGATATACCACTACCTAACCCGGACAAGCCGGAAAAATTGCCACAGAGGCACAAAGACACAAAGCAGAACCGTTTGACAACCGTTCAGGGTTCAGAGGTTCGGGGTTCAAAGGTTACAACTGTTGGAATCTGCGTACTATATTGATCAAGATCCGAAATGCCCGAATTCACCCATTGGGTGAAATGGCTCTATAAAAACAATGAAGACAGAATCCCTTTAATAAAAGCTGGTTGGGTGTTTTTCAACCCGGAACGTTGAACCCTGAACCACCCAACCTAAGATTGTGTTTTGGTGTCTTGGTGGCGACAATGTTTTGCAACAAAATTCGAATGCAGCTTGAATTTAAAGATATCAACTACAAGTATCCCGGTTCCAGCAACGAA
>CALZJV010000434.1 GCA_945787595.1 uncultured Desulfobacterales bacterium
TACGGATCCGCAAAATCTCCAACCTCGCGTCAAAAGACCCACCAAAAAGTTTTACGTACAGCCGGACAAAAGACGGATCAGTCGCAAAAGAGCATGTCTCAGTCCGAAACAGAGGGGACAAAACCCAAATATTCCATCCAGGCCACCGATAACCAGCTGATGAGCCTTAATTTTATGGATGTGGATATCAAAGAAGCACTTTCGGCGCTTGCGATGCAACTGGAGATCAATATTTGTACGGCGCCGGAGGTGTCCGGCGAGATCTCGCTGCATCTTTATGAGGTCCCGCTGGACGAAGCATTGAATGCTATTTGCCTGGCCGGCGGATTTGCTTATTATAAACGTGGAGATCTCTATTATATCTCGAAACCTGAAGAAGGAGCGGATCCGGAGCTCGAAAATCTGCAGATGCGGATCTTTAAACTGAAATATGCAGAAATGGATAAGATCCAGGAAATCTTGAGTGCCGTTCGGAACATGCAGATGGTCAAGATCCACGAACCGACCAAGACCATTATCGTGGAAGACATACCGGAGAACATCAAGAAGATCGAAACCATCATCAGTTCCTGGGACACAATGCCCAGACAGGTGCTGATAGAGGCCAAAGTTCTGGATGTGCGCTTAACGGATGATATGGCCCTGGGCGTTGACTGGGACAAAATATTGGGTGATGCAAGGGTGAGCACAGCGGGCTTCAGCGACGCAGTCCTCCCGGATGCCGGAAATATGGCTCCTGCGCCGAATGGTGGGCTGGGATTTTTCAGTAACATCATCACTGGTGCCGGGACTTCCCACCAGTTTGCGGCCGCTTTGGATGCTTTAAAGACAAAAACAACGGTGGACGCGCTTTCCACCCCAAGAGTTCTGGCCATCCAGGGCAAACCAGCCAAGGTGCAGGTGGGCGGGCAGCAGGGATACAGACTGACAACGGTGAATCAGGGTATCTCCACCGAGACAATTGAATTTATAGATACAGGTATCGTCCTTGATATAACCCCATATATTGAAGATCAAGGCAATGTATTGCTCAATGTGCAACCCAGCATCACTTCTGCCGTGCTGGAACAAGGAGTTCCGGTGACCAAAACGGCATTGGTTTCAACGTGGCTGCTGTCCAAGAATGGGGAGACCGTCTTTATCGGCGGTCTTATTCAGGATAGTAAGACCAAAGAGAATGATGCGGTCCCTGTGCTAGGCAGCATCCTCGGACTAGGGATATTGTTCGGACGGAAATCTCGCGCTGTTGATAAATCTGAGCTCATCGTGTTGATCACCCCTCGAATTATAGATGGTAAGCTAAAATTAATGGAGCAGCAAGCTTTAGAAAAATATAGGGAACAAGAAAAAATTTTCAAAAAAGAACCCCTATCTGATACCGAGAAACTCAAAGAATTTCTTTTTCCCGGTGATGATGGTTGGTTATCTGTAAAATATATTTTCTCATCTTTGCCATAATTATTTCAAATTTCTGCAAAATATCATCCATCCTAAAATTTAATCCTCAGATAGATCCAAAACCGAAGTTTCTGCGTAATGATATATAGAAAAATTATTAGGGATAAAATAATGCTTATCAAACGTTATTTAGTTTAGAAGAGAAAAAATGGAAGTGAGGATAATGCAAAAAAGGCGTCATCCTACGATCAGTATGTCGGAGCAGGAAGATAATGAAATACAATACATCAATAAATCTTTTTGGGTTAATATTTTTTTTATTTTTTGCTGAAAAAGGTTTGACACTTTGGTGGATTCGCGCTTTACTTTCATTAACAGGTCATCAAACTTAATCTGACATCACAAGACAAAGCAAAACCTATCAAGGGGGAGATGGGTAAAATAAAATGTGTCCTTAAAAAAAAGCCGAGTCGCCTTTGAATGGTTGTTCGGCTTTTTTGTCATGTCACACTGGCAGAAAAAATCCCATTGTTAAACAGGTTTAACTCAAATAAGCGATGCTTTATCATTTGTTTAAGCACCTGTCTTGCAAAACGATTATGTTCCTATCCCCGAACCGGGAACGATTTTTTTATAGGCTCAGGTTTAGTGGACCTGTGGAGGTTGGTGTAAGAAATTACACGAAAAGGGGTTGCTATGAGGTTAGCTTTCATTATTATTTACGTCTTTTTTATCAGCGCTACTGGACAATCAGCGCAGAGTGCCATTTCCGATGACATTTTATACGATGACATAAACAGCCTGCACGGGTGGGATAGTCCTGAGTTAGCTAACAATGACTACCGAAATACCCAACAAACCGCCATCGACAGCCCCTCAGTCACTGCAAAGGGCTTTCTTTTTGATGACCGGTTTTTTAATCAGCGGCAAGAGATAGTTTTATTGCCCTATGACTACGGCGAAACGAAACAGCTTGACTACTTTAACAATAAATGGGCCAAACAGGCAGATACAGATTACCGCGCCATGCACACCAAGGCTGAAATCTCCATTCTCGATGGTCGCAGAGACGCTGAATTTGCAAAAAACCCGAACCCGGGTAATAATTATTATGAAAAAGCAGTCTCCTGGATAAAAGATACGTATCAGGCATGGGTAGCAAAAGACCGTTATGGTTCTGCACGCCTGGTCCTCTTAAGCTTTGGATTAGTCGGTCTTATAGGGATCAGGAGGAAGTTTAAGAAGAACAGATAAGCTCAAAGTTCATAAAGATCATTTTTGTAATAACATCGCTGACCGCAAAGTAAAATATCCCGCCATCCCATCCGTCACCCACCCACAGATCGTCAGCCAGGATTTGGATGCCAATAACGATGGCGCTGCTGTCGATGCAATCCAGTATAAAGGAAAGAGACATTTGCTGAATGAAAAATAACAAAGCGGGGAACAGGATACACACCAAGTCCGAGACCCCTGATCCCAAAGGCACACTGGGTACGTTTGCCGGGGTATTCACGCCGAGTATTTTAACGATTCTGGGCATCATTCTATTTTTGCGGCTGGGTTATGTGGTCGGCAACGCCGGTCTCGGTTTTACGCTGATCATACTTTTTTTAGCCAATGGCATATCGGTGTTGACCACTGTCTCTCTTTCAGCCATTGCCACCAATTTAAAGGTCAAAGGTGGCGGTATTTATTACCTCATATCCCGTACCCTCGGCCATGAATTCGGCGGTGCCATCGGTATGGTGGTTTTTTTGGCCCAATCGGTTTCTATCGCGTTTTATTGTCTCGGTTTCGGCGAAGCCCTGGCCCAGCTGTTTACGACGCATTTGGGTATTCTTCCTCAAATTATTGCCGTGCTGGCGGTTTCGTTTCTCTTCTTCTTCGCCTGGCTGGGAGCAGACTGGGCCACCAGGTTTCAATATGTGGTCATGACCGCTCTGGCGGCCGCGATCCTATCATTTTTTATCGGTGGTATTCTCAGGTGGGATAGTACCCTGCTGGTTCAAAACTGGTCTTCTTCTCAGGGAAATCCGGGATTTTGGGTGCTGTTTGCTATTTTCTTCCCGGCCGTCACGGGTTTTACCCAGGGGCTGAGCATGTCGGGCGACCTGAAGGATCCCGGCAAAAGCCTCACCAGCGGCACCTTTATGGCCGTGGGCGTATCCATCGTCGTCTACTTTCTCTCCGCCGTAATTTTTGCCGCCGCTTTGCCGTCTGACGTCATGGTGAACGATTATGAAGCCATTAAAAGGATTGCCTTTTTCGGGTTCCTGGTCACCGCCGGCGTCATTGCCGCAACGCTTTCGTCGGCCATGGCATCTTTTTTGGGCGCACCGCGTGTCCTGCAGTCAGTGGCCGCGGATCGCCTTTTTCCATTTCTTCTTCCCTTTGCCAAAGGATCAGGACCCACCTCAAACCCCAGACGCGCCGTTTTGCTGTCCGCCGGCATTGCTTATGCGACCGTGGCCTGGGGCCAAATTAACCTGATTGCTCCGGTGGTTTCGATGTTTTTTCTAGTTTCCTACGGTCTTTTAAACTACGCCACCTATTATGAGGCGCGTTCCCAGAGCCCGTCGTTTCGCCCCCGATTTCGCTATTTCAACAAGTGGCTCAGTCTGGTCGGTGCCCTGGCCTGTCTGGGCGTCATGCTGGCAATCGATATGACTGCCGGTATCGCCGCAGTTGCGGTGCTGTTCGGAATTTTCCAATATCTCAAGCGCAGCGCCGGTCCTTCCCGCTGGGCCGACAGCCGCAGATCGCATCATCTCCAGCTTATCCGGGAAGGCCTTCTGGCATCCACCACCGCGCCGGAACATGCGCGCGACTGGCGTCCGCAGATTCTTGCGTTTTCCGATAACCCCCAACGGCGGTCCCAGCTACTTCGTTTTTCATCCTGGATTGAAGGCGGCAGCGGACTCACCACCGCTGTCCAAATTTTGGAAGGCACGGGGCTTAAAATGCTCAAGTTAAGAAAGGAGGCCGAAGCACAACTTCAGCGAGATATTCTAAAAGATACTGCCCAGGCATTCCCCCTGGTCGTGACAGCTCCGAATCTCGAATTCGGTATCCAGACAGTCATTCAAGCCTACGGCATTGGTCCTTTAAAGGCCAACACCATTCTTCTCAATTGGCTGGGCCGATCACCCGAAAAAATTCTGGGTCTCCATAGCCGGGAATTCGGCCGCAACCTTCGGACCGCCCACCATTACGGCTGCAACATTGTCATCCTGGATATCAAAGCAGACAAATGGTCTGCCCTGGAAGCGTCCGACGGACAGGATCGGTGCCTTGATGTCTGGTGGTGGGACAATGCCACCAGTCGACTCATGCTCCTGATGGCCTATTTAATGACACGAAACGATAAGTGGAGCGATGCGAAAATTCGCTTGCTGGCTGTCGCCGACGGTACAGGAGCCGATCAAACCATTGAGAGCCTCGAACAGATGCTCGAAGAAGTACGCATTGAAGCACAACCTGAAATAGTGAAAGATGTCGATGCCGACATGCTCGCGGAATATTCAGCCGATTCTTCCATCACTTTTCTTCCATTGCGCATCAGAGACAATCAGGTATTGGATCCCTTCGGCAATTCCATGGAAAATACGCTTTTTCTGTTACCGGTGACGGCAATGGTTCTGGCGGCCGAAGACATTGAATTGGATGCCGAACCGGAAAAAGGCAAAGCTGGTGAGATGGCGGAGACACTGGACACCCTCGATGACACCCGAAAAATTGCGCAGGCGGCGGCAAAAGAGGCTGCTGAAGCGACCGAGGCAGCCGAGAAAGCCATAAAAAAAGTAGCAGACTTGACGGCGGATTCTGAGGGCATCGATGAGGAAATCAAAGCAAAGGCTGAAAAAGCGGCCGAGGAAGCCCAAAAGCAGGCTGCTAAATTGACCCGTAAAGCTGCCAAGGCAGCGGCCAAAGCCGAAACAGCCGCCCGGGAGGCAGAAGCTTCCGGAGCCCTTCAGGAAGATTCTGAGGAGAATTAGGGATTTAAATAATTGGGGGGTCGGGGAGATTTCAGCGCAAGCCTATGGTTATAGCGGAGTGGATGATCACCATCGAAAGCGGATGCTGTCTGAGACCATTAGGGATCGTTATGGATGAACAGCTTTCCACTGAGGCTTTTATTTAACATCCAATCGGTTTTCATTTTGATTGCTGTTCATTCATTACGATGCCTTAGGGTCGAGTTCATGCGGTTTCGGTGGTGATTATCCATGCAGCGGGTCGGCTTTGAGAAACTCCCCGACCCCTCAAATAATTCATTGACGGACTCCTCAATTATAATTTCGCAACCCTTCCCAGTTTCGTGGGGCTTACTATCGGAATCTCTTCCTTTCGTTCAATCACCCGCATGGTTTTCCATTTCCCGCCTAAAAATCGCACATAAAAGACGACGCCAAGCAAGATGATATAGGCCGTGGCGAAGACCCAGGCGACCATCAAACCGTATTCTAAAACGATGACGGTCAGATAGACCGGCACAATAAATACGAACAGGGATAAAAACACGGTCATCAGCATCACATAGCGCGTATCCCCCGCACCTTTGATGGCGGAGCAGAATATGATGTTCATGGTATCAAATACGGAGTAAACCGCTACGAAACGCAGCAGAATAATACTGTAACCGTAAATCTCGGAAAATCCACCGGGGTCGGCCCGCAGGGCAAATGGCGCCACAAAGATATCGGGCACCAGCACATAAGCCGCAGCGATACTGAGCATGTAAACCAGGGTCAGATGAAAGCCGGAGTAGACAGCTGACTGGGCGCGGCCGGGTTTGTCCGCCCCCAGATACTGGCCTACGAGCACGGACACGGCGATACCGCTTCCGATCATGGGCATAAAAGCAAGGGTGTTGATGTTAAAGGCGATATTCGTCGCTGCCAGGCTGGCGAT
>CALZJV010000435.1 GCA_945787595.1 uncultured Desulfobacterales bacterium
CCGTTGCGGGCGAAATTGGTTAAGAGTTTAGCCCAACTGGATCGTTACCGCTGGAGCGGTCATGGTGTCTTGATGGGTATTATAAAAAATGACTGGCAGTATTGCGACTACGTTCTGAGATATTTTGGTAAAAAGGAAGGCGCTGCCAAGAAGGCATATCGCAACTATGTCGTAAAAGCCATCGAGGAAGGTCGACGGCCTGAGCTTGTTGGTGGAGGACTAATCCGTTGAGAATCGAATATCCTAATGCGTATTATCACGTGATGAACCGGGGCAACCGTGGAGAGGATATATTTCTAACCGACAAAGACCGTCGGGCTTTTCTGGATGGCTTGGCAGATAGCTGTGAAACCTGCCGCATTAAACTCATCGCCTATGTCTTGATGACCAATCATTTCAACCTGCTTGTCCAGACCCCCCAAGCGAATCTAAGCGAGTTTATGCGGCATTTTTTAGTCACTTACACCGTGAGGTTTAATCGTCGCAATGGCTGTACGGGCCATGTTTTTCTCTCCGAGGCCGCTTCCAGCCCGTTGGGCTTACAGGCTGGCTTCCTGCTCGTAGTAGTCCCCTAAGGGACGGAGTCGAGCCGGAGGCAGGGGCGGTTTAAATCACTGCTGGTCGATGAAGACGAGTATCTTCTGCCGCTGAGTCGCTATATCCATTTAAATCCGATCCGAACAAGCCGGTTTAAAATTGCAGCATGATGTATCTGTTGAGCGTATTATATGTGTAGTTGCCGAAGCGACACTAGTGGTTTAGAGCCGTTTGCCGGCAACAACAGAACGAACGCCAAAAAAAATCTTCCGGTTTTTTCCACTCTCCAACCTGCAGCTCACATTTGATATTGCATATTTTCCACTTGTGTTTTTGAATTTATGCATATATAAAATTCACATAACGTTAATTAACCTTATGTGAAAAATTGAAGCGCCATGATGGATAATCCCTTTACACATAGCAGGGTCGTCACCGGTGAATCTTTCTGCAATCGCCAACAAGAAATAAAAGACCTTACCTACTATGTCCAAAACGTCAGATCGATCTATATCGATCTTTACGGCACCCTTGATGAAAACGACTTTATTGCCGCCATCTTCTCAGCTCTGTCGCAGATAGAATCCAAACTTGAGAAGCTTCTTAAGCTTGCCACAGGCCTTAAACTAAGTGTCGTCGTTGATCCTATGACCGGACAGCCTACTGTTTCTGTTTCCATCAGCCGATCCGAAAGGCCTAAATACCTCAAATCGTCTTTAGAGATTCTAGCCTCTTATGCCAAAAAACAAAAACTGTTGGTGGTTTTTGACGAATTTCAGGAAATCGACAAATACACAGATCCTGGTTTTGAAAAAAGGCTCCGATCTCACATCCAGCTGCAAAAGAATATTGGCTACATTTTTTCCGGCAGCCAGAAACATATACTAACGCAAATGTTTAACTCAACCGACCGTGCCTTTTATCAAATGGCCAGAAGCTACCCACTGAAACTGATCGAACTCGAACAATATATTAAATGGGCTCAGGGCCTTTTTAAAAAAAGAAAAATATCAATAGCGTCAGAAATTATAACTGATATTGTTGAACGCTGCGAATATCAGCCCATGTACATTCAGCAATTTTTGTTTGAGCTTTGGCGCCAGGGAGAAATCAGCCCGGCGGCCATCTCCCAAATTGAGAGCGAAATTCTGGAACGCCGAGAGAATGAATTTATCATTCTTTGGGACTCGCTGACCCCCAATCAGCGTAAGGCACTGCGCGTTTTGGCAAAAACAGAAGGGCAAGCCATCTTCTATTCTGAATCCCTGCAACGCTTCGGGTTCAGTTCCGGCTCGATTCTCTCCAGGGCGCTATCCTCTTTGAGCAAGCGGGATATCGTCACCAAAAACAAGGTTTACCACATCCAAAACGTCATGCTCAAAAAGTGGATTCTAAGAATTTTGCCGGCATAGGAGCCGTGTATTTTGCGCTAAAAACCGAGAAAAAAACATAAGGGTCAAGTCTTCACGGGCTGTTGCTTGAATCGATATTTTGTAAACGCTAATTTTGGTGAATTCTTTTTATTTTCTGAATTGGGTTTTATTGCCGATCAGCCGATGATTGCAGCATGATAGGGACTATTGGGGACCCCGCATCGATGCTCCCGGTGCCTTGCATCATATCATTGTTCGTGGAATCGAGCGCCGACGGATATTTACCCATGATGAGGACCGGGACAATTTTATAGACCGTCTGGGTGATATCGTCACCGAGACCAAAACCTTTTGTTTTGCTTGGGCGCTCATCCCCAATCATGCCCATATTTTACTGCGAACCGGGCAAACTGCCCTATCCACTGTCATGAGACGCTTGCTGACTGGTTATGCGGTTTCGTATAATCGCCGGCATAGGCGGCATGGTCATTTGTTTCAAAATCGCTATAAATCCATTTTGTGCCAGGAAGACACCTATTTGCTGGAGCTGGTTCGCTATATTCATCTGAACCCGCTGCGCGCCAAAATCGTAAAAAGCCAAACCGAACTTGATACATACCCATATAGCGGACATAGCGCGCTGATGGGAAAAGTACCAAGAGGATTTCAGGACACAGACTATGTCTTGAGCCTTTTTGGAGAAAAGGTGCCAGCCGCTCGCAAAGCTTATCGAGCCTATGTCGAGAAGGGCATTGCTCAAGGCCGCCGACCGGAATTGGTCGGAGGCGGTCTGATTCGCAGTGCCGGTGGCTGGTCGGCGGTCAAAGCGATGCACCGCGCCAAGGATCATATGAAGAGTGATGAACGAATTTTAGGCGACGGTGAATTTGCTCAATCTGTATTAGATGAGGCAAAAGAGCGGTTAGAGGAGCGCTACCGGCTTAAAGCCCAGGGCTACGACTTAGACAAAGTAACGATTCGGGTATCATCCGAGCTGGAAATAGATCCCGCGCAGGTGTGGAAGCCCGGCAAACATCCGATCACAGTCAAAGCACGCAGTTTGTTATGCTATTGGGCGATAAGAAAGTTAGGCTTCAGTGCCACCGAACTATCCAAAAGGCTTGGTGTCTCGCAGCCATCGGTGAGTATTTCGGTAACGCGTGGTGAAAGGATTGCCAAAGCTGAGCAGCTAGAGCTTGTTGAAGATTAGAAAGTTATAATTTAATGGGCGTCCCTTAAATTGTTATTAGAAAGTTATAATTTAATGGGCGTCCCTTAAATTGTTAACTTTGCTTTTTTCTTTAAATCCCTGGTAAAGCTATATTTTAATTGTGTGCAGCACGTTCAAGTTCTTCCCGGATAACTTGACGCATCGCAGCCTCAGTTACAATTTCCGCTTTTTTATTGAGGTATTCCCTGAGAGCCTCATTGATCATCGTCTGATATCCATAACCGGCGGCATCAGAACGGTCACGGAATTTTTCGATAACGTCATTGTCCAGGTAAATGGTAATTCGAGTCTTGCCTTTCTGCTTAACTACCTGGCCCCTTTTTCCTTTACTAAAATCATATTCCTTTTTCATAATATTTTCTCTCTTTTGAAGTTGCCTTACGGGCTGAAATCAACCGGATTGAATCACCATGATATGAATATACAATAACTAGTGTCCGGCCTAACGCGTCAGAACCAACAGATAAAAAGCGTTGTTCTTGGTCTATAATTTGATCCTCGATAGTCAGGGTCATTGGGTCAAAAAGCACAGTTTCTGCATCAGCAAACCGAATTCTATGTTTTTGAAAATTGGCTTCGGCCTTTTGTGGATCCCATCTGATTTTCATAACTGATATTATGCATACAATATATGTATTTGTCAAGGTTTTCGGGCGAAGTTTTAAGTAGCTGAAAATAATTGAGACCCCTTTGTTTATTTCTTCTACGCGCGTCAGGCGGAATTATCCACTTTTTCCTGCGGGAAAAGTTGATGCCCTTCAAATACGGTCAGGATTACCAGGCGATCTGAAAATACCTGATATACGATGCGGTAATTTCCCTCGATTAGTTCACGGATATCGTCGCTCTGAAACTCCGGCACTTTACGACCCGCGAGTGGCGCATGGAGAGCATTCCTGGCAGGCTCTCTTAAGCGCTCGATCCAACGTTTGGCTGCAGTTGGACTGTCAGCGCCAATATATCGCCGAATAGCCTTTAGATCCTGTTTGGCAGTCTCGGTCCAAAAGAGTTTCATAGCTCTTTGTCCAGATCCTCATCCGGCAGCACCCGGCCATTTTGAACATCCGTCAACCCCCTTTTCACGGCGTCATCGAAGCGAACCTGTTCCGTAAGAAGGTCAAAATCGGCCGGAGAAATAAGAACAGCCGCTGCTTTGCCATTTTGGGTGATGACAATTGGGCGATTTGAGCTCTGGATTTCATGGAGCATACTGGACGCTTTATTTTTAAATTCCGACAGAGAAATAATGTTTTGGGAAATGCTAATTGGTTTCATTTTTAGAACTTTCGTATTAATTCGGGTTAAATTTTATACTTAATATAGGCCTAAATTAAAATTTTATCAAGTCCGATTTTTTTGTCGGTGCGTATTCCGCTCAAAGTACCTGCTGATTCCGGAACATTGTGACCATCTGATCTACTGCATGGAAAAAATTGAGTGACGTAATTTACCGATTTGACCTAATTGGTATATGCAAATGGCAAGAATATCCGGGTAGGAGGGGTACACTACCGCGTCGATCCCGGTTGGATGCACCTCCATTTTTCCCGGAGACATCACCAAGATCGCCGATACCAAGGGTGCTCAAAACATCACCACAGCGCACGGGTACCGTATTCCACAAACGTTCTGTCTTTGGTAAGAACAGACACGTTTTCTTTGAGGGCTTCAGCAACGATGATACGGTCAAACGGGTCGCGGTGAACAAGGGGGAGGGTGGCTGCTGATATAGCGGTATCAAAGCCAATGGGCAGTGGAATTATACTGAGTTTTTGAAGGGCTTCGGGGATGAACCGTTGGGGATGATCCGGCAACTCCACACGTTTGAGATGCCAAAGCAAGGCGATTTCCCAACCACTTGCCGCACTCAACAACAATCGGTTGTCTGCCGCCTGGACGATTTCAGTGATCTTTGCGGAGAGCTTTGCCGGTTCTGCTGCCATCCAGAGAAACGTATGCGTGTCAAGTAGATAACGCATTTTCATCCCTTACCAGCCAAAACCCATCTAAAATTTCTTTCGGCAAGGGCTCTAAAAGGTCACTTTTGATCCGGACTTTGCCCGCATAAGCACCCAGCGGTCTTTCCCTGCCCTGTTCTGCAACGGGAACCAGTTTCACAAGAGGATGGCCGGCCTTGGTGATGATCACTTCCTCGCCTGCCAGTACCGCGGGAATGAGTTTGGAAAGCTTGGTTTTGGCTTCATGTATTCCGACTTTCATGATTTTTAAATCCTTGTGTTTAGTTTAGCTTTAAACTAAGCTAAAAAATGGCTTTTGTCAAGGTAAACTTTACCCATGGCTCCCTCTGTTATCGCCTGGAAATATCGCAGCGATATTTTTGTTGGCGAGAAGGATCGTCGCCATTTTTTTGAAGCCGTCGTAGAGAAGTACTGCTCTGTAGTATCTGGACAACCGGTCAATTAAAGAATGAACAAATTGGCAACCTATTTGGTTTAAGCAATTCAGGGGTGAGTCACGCAGTAAAGTCGACAATATCAGAATTAGCAAAAGAGCGCTAGATATAGACAAAATTTGATCAGTATAAATCACCATTCAAGCTTTAATCCTAATTATCCTCATTTCACCCAATTATCGATTTTCAATTTTGGTACTTGAATGAATTCTTTTTCGTTGTTGGTGACTAAAGTGCAGGCGATCGAAAGAGCATGGGCTGCGATTAACATATCGAGAGAACCGATTAGAGTGCCTCTTTTTTCTAATTCAGCTCTGAGGTCACCATAGTGTTGTGCGGCCTCATCACCATAAGGCAATATTTCTAGTGGTGCGACAAACTGCATCAAAGCCACCTGGTTCTGATCAGGTTTTGAACTTTTTGAAACACCATATAGAAGTTCACTCAAAGTTATGGACGATATGCCGATTTGCGAAATCTCAGTTCGTTTGAAACGGTTTATTACTTTGGAAGGTTTACGTTTAATGACATAAATGCAAGTATTCGTGTCGAGCATAAATTTCATTATAGACTTTCCCGAGAATCTTGATCGGGTTGATTTCTGCTATCCATAAAGTCATCTGTAAACTGGTCAAGGCTGTTAATTAATGGGAACCAGGGATCATCTTTTGGTAAAAGGACAACCATCTTGCCGATTTTTTTAATAAAAACATCGTTGCCGGAAAATCTTAAGTTTTTTGGTAATCTTACAGCTTGGCTTCGACCATTGATAAATAATTTAGCAGTTTGCATGACACACCTCCAAATCACAATTGATTGATACCATGATATATATCAATTGCGTCAAAATGTCAAGGATGGCTGCCCGTGACTCTAAGGTCCCTGGGCGGGGCCGGGCGATCATCGGCCAGACCGTTTCGCATATAGCCGCCCCGGCCGGTACCCCACAAAATGCGGGCCCCGGCCGTGCCGGGTAGATCGTAGGCGACTACCCCCGAGTGGGCGGTGTTCACCACCAGCTCCAGGTCCACATCCCGGTCGATATTGGCCAGGGTAGGCGCAGGCAATCCCCCATTCCAGCTATGCCCGACAGGTGCCGGCAAAAGCACCTCATGCACAGGATTGCCCCGGT
Source organism: uncultured Desulfobacterales bacterium (assembly GCA_945787595.1). The sequence continues at coordinate 6,687 of CALZJV010000435.1, forward strand.
GGTCTAAAATATGGATTTTGCCGGTGCGATTGGAGTCTTTTTGGGTCCAGGAAGTAAAGATCACTTCGGCCCGGCCGTTACTGTCCAGATCCGCCACAGCCGGAGAGGAATACCAGCCGGTCTCGCACCAGGAGGAATAGCAGCCCGCCTTTTGCCATTTCAACTGCGGCGCGGCGATATCACCCCGGACCGGGACAACACCGACGAAACCGATGAGGCATCCGCCAAGCCAGCCTATCAACAACCAGGACCGCAAAAGCGCGGACAATTTGGATCCACTCAATCTAAGAATACTACCCATTAAAGTCGTTTTTCGACTCATCTGTCGATCGGATAAATTTAGCATGCCAAAGCTCCATGAAGGCGTATCTTCCGCTGCCTTCCTCTCTTTTTTCGCGTTGATAACAATCTCTAATATTGCTGCGGTTAACCGAGTTTGAATCTCAAATTAACGGAGCGCAACGGTGGGCCTCTACCTGCCGTTGCGTTCATACCTGCCAGGGTTGTTACCCTATAAAATACGAGCTCCGACCGCAGCGGGCAGATCAGTTGCCAAGGACCAGAATTTTATTATGCCTCAGAAAACTTGGTCCTCTGGGCCAAGTCAGAGACAATCGGCTATGCCATAAGAGATCAATCAAGAGAGGTTGAGCCGGTTTTGCCGGTTGTCCGGTTTTGCCCGTTGGTCTGTTTCCGTCGGCCTGGCTGAAGCGTAAAGCTGTCATATCCAAGCAAGAGGAAAACCATGCATGAAATAATTATTAAGCTTAATTTAGGCGAATTAGCTTTTTCCAATAACCGGC
>CALZJV010000436.1 GCA_945787595.1 uncultured Desulfobacterales bacterium
ACGGCAGTGGCGATTGCCGTATCCACGTCTTTTAAGTCTGATTTGGGGACGGTATCAACCACGCTGTTGTCGTAGGGGTTGATAACTTCTATAACTTCCGGCTTGTCAATCCAGCCGGTTCCAACATGCATCTTCATGTTATGTTGTCTCCTTTTCACGGAATTTTTTTAATGGTACGAAAAATTAGAAAAAATATCGGTTAACACAAGCTGTTAACATTTAGAATATAAGGTGTTTTAGATTGAAGTAAATTAGAAATCACCGCCTCCGGAAATATAGACATGGCAGCACCGACGCGTGGGAAAAAGGGACATTCTATATTCAACATGTCAAGTGAAAAAATAAAGTTTTTTTAAATATATAAATTACAGTATGTTATGATGCTATCAAATTTTGGCATGCACGATTCCCTCAAGATATATCATCGATTTCGGCCTCTCCCTTTTCGGCGGACTTCCCAGCTCATTGTTACGTTTATCCGGCCTGTTATATTTTTTAATAAAGGCTTATCATTCCTTATCCAGCTATTGGAGTCCAAAGAGAGGCCCTGAATAGTCCCACTCGAGCAGGAGAATCCCAGGAGTCCTTTAAGAAATGGTTGGCTAAACGTCCAGAAAAAGCCTCTTAGCGTTAAGATCTGGTAACCTATTTAAATGGTCTGAGGAAATTAAAGAAATGTTCCAATCAATCAAAATGATAAACCTCCCCAATTAGCCAAAAGCGGAAACACCCAACTTCCCGCTTAAATAACGGGACTTTCGACGTACTCAGAATAAAATATCCAGAACTTCAGCCTCTAACACCGGCAATAAAAAAGGCCATCAGATTTACTGGCGACCGTCCCTCTACTCCCCGCGTCCCTCTACTCCCCGCTTAGCCTGCACTTTTCAGGGTTAAAAACACGGTTGTAAGGACTCTGGGGTTCTTTAAGATCATATCCTTCATTATTTTCCAACTCTCTGCGGCCTATTGCCTTTGCACCCAGTTTGGCTTTGGTTTGCGTTACAAATTCTTTTTTTATCCTTATCAAATTTCAACAGGAATTCTCTTTTGTGACATCTATGGGTAATATGCCACACATAGCCTGGCAGATGATGTCTGTTTGCGCGAGCCATTGATAATTAAATTCGCCTGGTTGAATAAATACCGCTCCCAATCTGATTTTCCTTAAAACCACTTTTTTGCTATCAAAAAGTTGGTTCTAAGGCCCTATGGAACCCCTTGCTTAGCATCTATTTCATTAATTTTCAATTAGTTAATTTGTTCCGACTTCCTATTTTTGAGAAGATATTATCATAGCGGATTGTCAGATCCGGACACGCATCAGCCGCTTTTTTATCAGAGAACCGAAAACTTTTTTGGCGACGGCTTTCTTTTCATTTTTTTTTCAGACGATGCCGGTTGAGATATCAGATTTTCAGTTGTTTTTTGATATGAGCTTTGGTAGCTATGTGATGCATGAGAACGTCTCCTTTAATTGGCGTTATTGGTTGATTGGTGAGTGGAATCTTTTTTTATAAAAGGAGTAAAATATGGTTGGCAAGCTTACCATCGGCGTTGTGGCTTTAGCACGGTCAACTTTTGATGTACCGTATGCTGAACAAGTTGCAAATACCGCGTGGGAAACACTGCAATGTCTCGATGTGAATATAGTAGGTTCCAAAGATCTCTTATTTGACGCTCCTGCAGTGGAATCCGCAATATCAGCACTTCAAAAACAAACGCTTGACCTGTTATTGGTGATGCAGGTTACCTTCAGTGATGCGACGATGACGGTAAAATTGGCTGATTGTATTGATGCGCCGGTTTTGCTATGGTCTTTTCCGGAGCCTAGGTCCGGAGGAAGGCTGAGATTAAATTCCGTCTGTGGTATAAACCTAGCCGCTCATGCCCTGGCTCGCGCCGGGCAAACCTTTTCGTTTCTTCATCGCGATGCAGACGAAAAAGGAACCCTTCAAGTCATTCTGGATATCGCCAGGGCAGGCAACGTGAAAAGGAAACTTGCCCAAACTCGAATCGGCGTAATCGGGCAGCACCCAGATGGATTTGATACATGTACCTACGACACTGAGTTGCTCAGCGAACTTTTCGGCGTATCGGTTGACTTCATGGAACTCCAGGAGCTCTTTAAAAAAGCAAAACGCATCCCTGCCGATGAAACAGATGAGGTTTACGCTCGAGTTCAAGCTGATCTCGGAAATTTAAATGCACTGGCACAGGAACCGCTTCGAAAAAGCTTAAAGATCTATAGTGCTTTGCGGAGCCTCGCAGTCGAAAAGAAGTTCAATGGCTTGGCGGTTCGTTGTTGGCCTGAGATGTTCACCGAATTCGGTTGCGCTGCCTGCGGTCCAATGGCTATGATGAATCAAGAAATGATCCCCTGCGCCTGCGAAGCCGATGTATACGGAACTATCAGTACGCTTATGCTTCAAGGCCTGAACGACGCACCGGCATTCATGACCGATATGGTGGATTTTAATCCCAAAGATAATTCCGGTGTTTTTTGGCATTGCGGATTGGCGCCCCTGTCCATGGCAGATATCGAGGGGCCCATCAGAGCAACGATACACTCAAATCGAAAATTACCTTTGTTAAACGAATTCTCCTTGAAACCGGGGAGAATTACCATTGCCCGCTTAAGCCAGAGTAAAAACGTTGCCCGGTTGGTTATTGGTAGCGGAGAAATGATACGCGCACCGATGAGTTTTAGCGGAACCTCCGGTGTAGTTAGGTTTGACCGTCCTGTCGAAGAAGTGCTCGAGACCATAATCATGGAAGGATTAGAGCATCATGTTTCAATGGCATACGGTGACTGTATTGAAAGCCTTAAAAAACTGGCGGGTATAATAGATATCCCCATTTTACATCTAGGTTGAGCGGTTCAGCGTTCACGGTTCAAAACTTCAGAGGTTGATTTTTCTGCTACATTAACCGATGAAATCAATGGTAAAGGGAAAAGGCGCGATGGGATTAACCCTGAACCGGGAACCCTGAACCTCTGAACCCGGACCGACCGAATGTCCGATTTAAGGGCAATATCGCGGTCTATAAAGCTCTACGGTCAATTTTATTTGATTAAAAACGAGGTCTGGAGTAGGACGTCATTTTTTTCAGATCCACATATAAAAGTGCATTGACAGCGCTAAGATAAAGAGGGGTGAATGAATGAATGCAATAGACGCAGTTGAGACCTGCCTTGGGAAATTCAATGAATTTGTCTTGGATTGGTTCACACGCATAGCCATGATCCTGGCAGCGATCATGACGGGCATGATTCTAATCCAGGTTTTTTTCAGGTATTTCTTAAACCACTCCTTGCCGTGGCCGGAAGAACTCGCCAAATTTACCATGGTATGGATGACCTTTCTGGTGGCGCCCTATGCCTACCGCAAAGGACTCAATGTAAATATGGAGCTGTTTGTCTCAAAGATCCCCAAGAGAATCCGGGGTATGCTGGAAATATTGCTTCATATATTAATCATTATCATGGCTTATTATTTGTTGAATGAGGGTCTGGGCATGGTAAAGCGAGGCATGCGAATTCGGGCAAGCAGCATCAATTTCAAAATAGGCTATGTCTACATGATTTTACCAGTCTCATTTGGAATGATGATGATTGGAGGAGTAGAACGAGTTCTAAAAGAAGTAAAAGCGGTATTTTCTCCTTCTTCTGCGGATAAGGGTGAAACTCAATCCCCAGACAAACCGGGTGATGCATTATAGGGGAGGCTGAGCAATGGCACTAATGTTTTTCTGGTTTTTTTTAATCTCGATGGTAATCGGCTTGCCCATCGTATTTGGGATGTTGGTTGGTCCCGGCATGCAATTACTCATTGAAGGGAAAGTCAAGTTCCTAACCCTTTTAATGCAGCGGTTGTATAATGGAATTGACAGTTTTCCGCTAATGGCACTGCCGTTTTTTGTTTTAGCGGGAGAATTGATGAATCAAGGCGGCATTACCGGTAGCTTGGTTCGCTTTTCCCAGGCAATCATTGGGCATCTCCGTGGTGGGTTGGCTCACGTCAATATTCTATCCAGTATTTTGTTTGCCGGGCTTTCCGGGTCCGCCGTAGCCGACACATCTGCATTGGGTGCGATGCTGATACCCGCCATGGAGAAAAACGGGTACACCAAACGGTTCGCCGCAGCGGTGACCGCGGCATCTTCTGTTATCGGTCCTATCATACCGCCCAGCGGCCTCATGATTCTTTACGCCTTTGTCATGAATGTGTCGGTGGGTGCACTTTTTGCCGCCGGTATCATACCGGGTCTTCTTGTGGGGATTAGTTTGATGGCCATAACCGTGTATCTTGCTAAAAAAAGAGATTACCCTGTAGCAAGCCGTAGGGCAACGTTCAAGGAGTTTGTCGCTGCAACGCGTGCCGGGTTTCTACCATTGTTAACACCGATCATTATGTTGGGTGGCATATTAACCGGCGTTTTCACCCCGACTGAAGCCGCGGCAGTTGCAGTCGGATACGCACTCATTCTCACACTCTTCATCACACGGACACTTAAGTTCAAAGACTTGGGAAAAATTTTTAAAGCGACCGCCATCAATTCCGGGGTTATTCTATTATTGGTCGGAGCGGCAGTTGCTTTCTCATCTTTTGTAAGCCTTTCTCAAACACCGCAAGCGATAACAAAGGGATTTCTTACGATCAGCAGCAACAAGTACGTCGTACTTTTTTTGATAAATATACTGTTACTGATTGTCGGAATGTTTTTAGATGCCGGTCCAGCAATCCTAATACTAGGACCCATTTTGGCGCCGGCAATGGTCAGCTTGGGAGTTCATCCTGTTCATTTTGCCATAATCATGTGCGTCAACGTCACCATCGGATTGGTAACCCCACCCATGGGATTGGTCCTGTTTGTGGCGTCATCATTAACCGGAGATCGGGTTGAAAAAATTGCATTGGAAATGGCACCGTTTCTGCTTATGGAACTAGTGGTCATTTTACTGATCACCTTTGTGGAACCGCTGTCCATGACGATTCCGCGCTGGCTTGGCTTTATTCAGTAAATTGTAGAATCTCTAATTCGTAAAATTAACCATTTAACCACACATCTAAAGAAGGAGGAATTCTTATGAAAAACAAAAAGAGCACCAGATTTTGGATTGTAACGTTGGTTATGACGGCTTTTCTTATTGGCGGATTGGCTCAATCACCGACATTTGCCGCCGAATACACGATTAAAGTCGTATTTCTCGGCAATACGGAAGATGAAGACTATGATGGATCCATGGTTTTTAAAGATTTCTGCGAAAGCCGCTCAAATGGCGCCATTGAGGTTCAAATCTATCCCGGCGGCCAACTATGTGGTAATCCACGGGAGTGTCTGGAAGCATTACAAGCCGGGATTATTGAGGTCTATATGACCACACTCGGTGGTTTTGGGAACATGTTTCCAGAAATCCAGGTCTTGGACCTGCCCTACATGTTCGATGATGATCGGGTTGTCGAAACTGTTTTTGCCGGGCCATTTCTCAATGAACTGCGCCAGGCCATTATTGGAAGAACCGGTCTGCGTCTGATGACCGTTACCAACACCGGTGGATGGCGAAACATCGCCAACACCAAAAAAGAGATTAAGTCTCCGAAAGATCTCAAGGGATTAAAACTTCGTACGATCAATTCGGAAGTACAAATCGAGTTGGTAAAATTGCTCGGAGCAAATCCGACACCCATTGCATGGCCGGAGTTATACACCTCACTAGCTACCGGCGTGGTTGATGGGTCTAAAAACGGCATTACCGATATCGTTGGGATGAAATTTCATGAACATATCAAATACATCACCCTTGATGGACATGCATATATGGCGGCCTTGTGGCTCATGAATAATGATTTTTTCCTGTCGCTTCCAAAAGATATGAGAAAAATTGTTGCAGACGGTTTTGACAATCTTAAAAATGTCACCACGGCTTTCCCGAAACGTCGCCAGATTGAAGCTTATGAGGCCTTTAAAAAGGCCGGAGGAAAGATTTACGTGCCAACACCCGATGAAAAAATGCAATTTATTACAGCTGCCAAACCCCTAAAAGAGTGGTATGCAAAAAAATTCGGCAAGGAATGGTTGGACAAACTGGAAGCAGCCATTAAGCAGGCCAAAATGGATCTTGACAAACGATACGCGCAAGAGCTGAACTAAACAAATCTTGTATCCGTTCACAGGTTAAAAGGTTCAGGGGTTCAAAGGTTATATTCCCATCACCATGCGGCATTATGTAAATGTTTTGGACGGGAAAACCGACTGCTTCCACATACCTAAAAGTCCGGAATATGGCACCTGGCAATGATGTGGCAAAACCCGAATTTCTTACGCGGATTTCGGGGACTAAAATTTCAGTCTTTTCCCTGAACCTCTGAACCCTGAACCTTGCACCTCTGAACCCGTGAACGGTTACGAAATTATTAGTCATTTGGCGACCAACGAGGACTTGCGTTTGCTAAATAACCGGATACGGGTTAGTTTCACACGAGTTGTAGAAATTCCGAGACGTCTGGAATTACCCGGCAATGAACCGTAACTTACTCCCTTCTCTTATTAATTTCACATTTCCAAATGTTTCAAATTTAATGGTCCCTGGAAATTCTGTTAACAACCAACCATCATTTTCAATTTCAACCCATTGCCCTGGAAATTCTGTTAACAACCAACCATCATTTTCAATTTCAACCCATTGAGATGATTGATCTGGATTCCCAAAAACTTTTAATTTCTCGATTTTAGCATTAGATTCTAATTCACCGGTATGCTGAACTGCAGGTCCCAATGGCAGTATCTTTCCTTTTCGCCCATAGAGCGGTATTTGATCCAAAGGAGACAGCGTATTGAGTAATTGCCCTCCTACAATCTCCTTGCCTGTCCAGTAATCGTACCAGCAGCCTTTTGGGAGATAAACTTGTTTCTCTCCGCCGGGTTGGAGTACCGGCGCCACTAATAGGGTATCGCCTAACATATATTGGTCCTCAAATTGCCATGACAACGGATCATCAGGGAACTCCAGTACCATGGATCGCATCAGCGGCAACCCTTGTTGCGAAGCTTTTTTTACGCATAGCTTGAGATAGGGGAGTAATTGATAGCGAAATTCAAGCCATTTTCTTACAATGCTTTCAGCTTCTTCTCCAAAATACCAGGGTTCCCGCGGCCCAATGCCGTGGATGCGGCAGTGCGAACCAAGCACACCGGCCTGAGCCCATCGGATGTAGAGCTCAGGATCAGGAGGGCCACCATAGAATCCGCCGATATCATGACTGTAATAAGGAAAACCGCTCATTCCCCAGGACAAACCGCCACGAATACTGCCGGCAAGCCCTTCCCAATCTGCCTGCGGATCGCCACCCCACTGGATCGGATACCGCTGGCTACCGGTCCATCCGGATCGTGCCCATACCATGGCCTGGTCGCCAAAGTATTTTCTGCTGGCCTCATAAACACATTTGTTGTAGAGAAGCGCGTATACATTGTGCAAACGGCGTCCGCTATCGCCGTTTCCGGCATAGGCATCATCAGGAACCTGTTCACCAAAATCTGATTTGATGATGTCGATTCCTGATTCAAAAAGCACCTTATGAGAGTTTGCCCACCATTGATAGGCCTCCGGATTTGTAAAATCTAATATTCCGCTGGCCGGAAGCGGGGTTAGAACTTCTCCGAAAGGCGACATATCCCAGTAGAAAACATAAGTCTCTCCGAATTTATCCGTTAGCAGCCAGCCTTTTTCCGCCAGATCCCTAAAGATGGGGTGGTGAATGGAAACCAGCGGATATTCCCATACACAAATTCTTAATCCAAGGGATTTAATCTTCTCAGTTATTTTTTTCGGTTCGGGATAACGAGAGCGATCCCATTCAAAGGCAAAACGGGTTTTTACGTCCAGCCAGGCCCGACCATCCAGTGTGAACACATCGCAGGGTATTTTTCTTTTGCGGATTTGTTGGGCGATGTCCCATGATTCTTCTGCGGTTTTATAATAAGCGCGACTGATCCATACGCCCAATGACCACTCCGGTGTTTCCGGAGCCCGCCCTGTTAACTCGGTGAAGCTTCTCAGTATATCAGAGGGAGTATCAGCGGCAATCAGGAACATATCCATGCACCCGTCCTCAACTTTTATGGCATAACTGCGATGGGACCATTGGGGATACCCTACCCCATGGGCTACAGGAGCAGGTGTGTGTATGAATATTCCCCAACCCGAAGGGCTCCAGGCGAATGGACAATTTTTATAGGATATTTCAGCGTTAACACCTAAAGCATCTTCATTGTAACTATAAACCAATTGTCCGCGTCGATTTAGCGGACCGAATTTCTCGCCGAGACCGTAAACCGGTTCGCCACTTCTTAATGCTACGGAAGCAAACCAACCGCTTTCATCTTTGGCAAACGCCGGCAGTCGCTGCGGCTTCTTAATGCTACGGAAGCAAACCAACCGCTTTCATCTTTGGCAAACGCCGGCAGTCGCTGCGGGCGGACAAAATGACCGTCATTGATAGAAGTAAGAAGAATTTTACCCCTTTTTGCAAGGACAAAACGAAAAGGATCCTTTTTGAAGCAAAGAGTAATATCATCGTCTTCAATCGAATAGACCGAATCATTTTCTTTTAATTCAGGTTTTGAATTATCCGGTCCACCTGTTAGAATGCCATAATCATTTAATGAGGTACTTCCGACTCGAATTCTAAAAATACCCTTAGTATAACGTGTGACCTCCATTTCACCAATTTCTGTATCCAATAAGAATCCAAACTTGGTTTTCGATTTTAAATAAAGAGATTGAGCGGCAGTCAATTGGCTGAAATCAAGCGGTGTCATATGAATACCACCTTTATTAAGTGTCTTGATAATCCGGATTAATCATACGTGTTTTAGGACCTCAGAAATTATATATGTGCATTTTATGGCAAAAAACCAA
>CALZJV010000437.1 GCA_945787595.1 uncultured Desulfobacterales bacterium
TAAAGGATCTTGTCATACATGAAAAAAGAGGACATCAAAAAACTCGCTAAAAACAAAAATTTTATCTCCGGAATATACAATTACTGCGATCGATGGTGTGAGCGTTGCCCTTTCACCTCACGCTGCATGAATTTCGCAATGTCCCGCGAGTATACGACCGATCCGGAGGCGAGTGATATAACCAATGAAAAGTTTTGGCAAAGCCTTTCTGAAATCTTTAAAGTTACGCGTGAGATGCTGGAAGAATCCGCTGAGGAGCTGGGCATTGACATTGATTCTATTGATTTTGAAGAGACATCGAAGGAAGAAAGCATCAAAGATAAAATTGTCCAAAATCATGAGTGCTGCCGGGCAGCAAAAAAGTACAGTGAAATGGTCGATGAGTGGTTTGCATCTGAATACAATCCCGCCTTGCGGGTCATCGGTAAACAGGAAGCAAACAATGCTGCCGGATTAAATAAAATCGATTTTTCAGACGGACCGGTCACGATTGAAGAAGTGGTAGAAATTATATATTGGTATCAGCATTTCATTTACGTCAAACTGATGCGATCCATTCGAGGCACTTTAGGAAATACTTCGGAATTATTGGAAGATTACCCAAAAGATTCCGATGGATCTGCCAAAGTCGCCTTGATTGGCATTGACCGCTCAATGGCGGCCTGGACGCATATGCACAAATATTTTCCTTCTCATCAGCCTCAAATTCTTTCGGTGCTGGCGCAGCTTGACCGGCTGAGAAGGCGGGTGGAAACAATTTTTCCAGAAGCCAGAAATTTTATTCGACCGGGATTCGATGAAATAAAACCCGATATATTGTAGACGCCAGATCTTGTCATATTTTCAAAAAATGCATCCGCTGATAAAATATTTGCTGAGCTTTCGACTATTATACATAGTTGGCGGGGGATTCTTTTTTTATCTGCTAAGCGTATTCATCGATCCGGTATTTATCCCTGCCCTGCAAATGCCGGAAAACTGGTGCCAAAAATGGATAGAAACCCGCAGCGGATATCAAAAGCAGATGGAATGTGTCGAATTTGGCAACCCCCTCGATGAATTAAAATATAAACACAACCGCGAGATGGAAAAGCGGCGCGCTAACAAGATGCTAGGACTATTCATCGCAGCTTCTGCTATCACCTTTATTCTGATGGTTCTAAACCCGGCCAATTTTTTCGGCGCCGGGGTGAGCATTGAAAACTACACCGGTGCGGTTGCCGCTGCCGTTTTTTATGGCCTTATTTTGGGATTTATTTTTCCGACCATTTACCAAATGCTGCTACCGCCACCCATAGAATGGATGCCGCAGGAGTTTTTAGAGATTCGACGCGCTAGAATAGAATTTATCCTAAAAACGATCGGAAAACTGTCGGAATAAAAAACATGACCATCCTCTATTCCTTTCTTCACAAATGCGTTGTAACGACGCCGGCATTTGAAAGCATCTTGTCAAACAGAGCCAATACGTATTCGGTATCCTGCCAATCATTTATGCGTTTGCCCATTAAAACGCTGTGGCCACAAAATGGATACCGGATAAATTGTAATATTCCGAAACAAGCTTGGTACGCAATGGATTTAAGTGAATATACTGTGCAAATTCTAGCTATACTTTTCGAAAACTTCCTTAAGAGTCAAAGCTTTAATCTTTCCTTGATCGTAAGCTTCGATTCGATTCCACCCGCCGACCCCGTTCATCCAGCTCACACCGACAAACCGATTGCTTTCATATCGCGCCACAGGTTTCGGCGGCGATTATGTTTTTTACGCCATCTAGAAAGTAACGCCTTGTAAGTCTTTTGATTTAGTTCATGCACTGCTTTGCACCAAGCGGCATGTTCAGTATAATCTGATTTATAGACATTTGCCGGATCGGGCACAATCAGGTGCAGGTGCTCTTTCCACACATCCATCGCAACAGGAAGGCCGGGACCGGCTTTCATTTTCTTCAAAGCGCTGCACCGAAAATCACCGAGGAGGTCGTTCGGCAATGCTACTTCCGGCAGTGCGGTCTCGTAAAAGACCGGATATTTTTGTTCGAGAGTTTTACTGCCAGGCAAATCTGACGTCAAACGGCCCAGCCAGCGCCACTGTTTTTTGAAGTTTTTCTTATCTTTCTTCAGCTCCATCAGCCAGCCGTTGAGCTCACTTATAAACCATTCTTTTTTTTTCTTAGGATCCAAACTCGCTTCTATTAGCCAGTGAAGCCAGGAATCGGAAACGGGGAGAGCATCTGTATAGCGAGAGAAGCTGCGCTCAGCCATTTCGGTTTTCCACTGTTCAAAAAGCGGATTGATGGTCTTTTTTATTTTGGGCGTGATTATGCGCTTGTATTCTTTGATGACTGCCTCACAGTCTGCCGGCAATCGAAACATGACGCCCTGCAATTGAGCGGCAGCCCCGCGCTGTAAATCGCCTAATTTCAGGGAGACCTTACTCCAAATTTGCAAAAGGTCCGCTATCTCCTCCTGACCTTCCTCCATGTAATACTCGAGCTGACCAATAAGCAACGAAATTTCCGGGAACCATTCACCCTTTTTTCTCCGCTCCAGGAAACTGGAAAAGGTTTTCTCCAGCCATCTTTCAGCATCTTGAAATTCTTTCCGCTTCAATGCATCTTCGACCAGCGGACGGCCATATCGCCAGTTACGGCTTAGATGCCGCCGGCAGGTTTCCAAATACTTTGCGGAATCAAACCGGGATTCGTAATTATGGTTGATTTGATGCCAAGGGGAATAGACATTACCCAGATCAATCGCGTGCGTTTCACCCTGCAAGTGGGTATAAATTTCACGACAGGCATCAGCGGGAAGTTTTACAAAAAATTCAACCAATGCATTCTGGTTCAGATAAACCAGCTCGTATGATTCTTCGATTTCAAAAACTTTTTCAATCAAGGTAATGCCAAGATAGGGTTCATGTTGCAAGCCCGACCATAGCCACCTTAACACACATAAGGTTGTATTCTTTTCAAGCTCGCTGGGCTCGCCGTATTCAACCCCCATCCATTCCGGATACGAAGCGATGTTTTCCTCGATGTCCTCTATCGCCTCTACAAAGAGATCCGGATCCTCGACCGAATTATAGACATCATCAATCAAGCCCAACATATCCTGCGCAATCGGTTCAAGATCAGAAGCGAAAAAAGAGCCGTCAAAATACGGTTCCTCCCAGTGGTGATCCTGGACCGCATACTTTCCTTCTTCATCTCCGACTTCGGCAACAATTCCATGCCAATGACGCCAAAGTGAATCCCAATATTCCAGGGTCCGTTTATGCGAGGCCAGCCGACTTTCCGTTTTCCCGTTGGTTGTCGCCCGACCACCTTTTAGAATATTGTCAACGGTGGCGGCCATATCCGAATCAGCCTTTTTAAAATCGTCCATTAGGCTTTTCAAACCGCCTGCTGATGCAACCACTTCCAGCATGCACGCGATCTGTTCATTTGTCAGAGATTCCAGCAAAAGCTGACCAATCTTGATTTTTTTATCTTTCATCGTACAATTCCAACCCCTTTTTTTCATTCTTTTAAACTGCAATTCCAACGAATATGTCAACATCTAAGTTGCATGCCAATCTTTTTATTTTCAAAATCATTTCTAAAGTGCTAAAGGTTTCAGGAGTTTTAATAAAACTGGAGAACTTTAATGACCGACCATAAACGACGAATGAACGGCGGAGAAGCAATGATTCGGGCCGCAATGGCCAACGGGATCGATACCGTTTTCGGACTTCCCGGGGCGCAGATCTACCCTCTGTTCGATGCGATACACCGTCTAGCCGGAATTAAAGCGGTTATCAGCAGACACGAGCAGGGGGCAGGATATATGGCTATGGGATATGCCAAAGCAACCGGCAAACCGGGTGCATTTGCGGTTGTTCCCGGTCCGGGTGTTTTAAACACGACAGCAGCATTATGCACTGCCTGGGGCTGCAATACCCCTATTTATTGTATGACAGGTCAGGTACCATCCACCTTTTTAGGTAGTGGAAGGGGGCATCTACATGAACTTCCGGATCAACGGGCTACGCTCACAACCTTGGTAAAATGGGCGGAGCGGATCGATGATCCTGCAGATACTCAAGCACTTACCAACGAGGCCTTTGAGCAAATGTTCAATGGCCGTCCCGGACCCGTTGCACTGGAAATGTGCTGGGATACCATGGCAAAGGAATGGGAGGTTGATGTGGGGCAGGGCTATCAGACGCTTGACCCCGCGGATCCGGATGGCAATCAGATCGAAAAGGCAGTAAAACTCCTAAAAGAAGCAAAAAATGCCATGATAATGGTAGGGGGTGGTGCTCAGCATGCCGGTGCGGAGATCTTGAATCTGGCCGAGTTGCTGAATGCGCCGGTGACCGCATTTCGCAGCGGCCGCGGCATCGTATCGGAAGATCATGAACTGGGGCTATCAAGTGCGGCTGCTCGACTGTTGTGGCAAGAGACTGATGTGCTGATTGGTATTGGGTCCAGACTTGAAATGCAGTACATGCGATGGGGAAATATGTATCTGTACCATGATCGCCCCCAATTAGGTCCCAGGGTAATTCGCATCGATATCGACCCCAAAGAGATGGATCGATTTAAACCCGATGTGGGGATTATTGCTGATTCGGCAGTGGGGGCCAGATCCCTGGCAGAACGAATCGCGTCGTTTGCTTCATACTCAAAGGACAACCTCAAACGAATTTCACAAGCAAAACTGGAAAGCCGCAGACGCATCAGCAAAATCCAGCCCCAGATGGCTTACCTTGATGTGATTCGCGAAGTACTGCCCCGTGATGGATACTTTGTTGAAGAAATTTGTCAGGTGGGGTTTACATCCTATTTCGGTTTTCCAGTTTATAAACCCCGCACATACGTTACATCAGGATTTCAGGGAACCCTTGGTTTCGGACTTCCAACTGCACTGGGGGTAAAGGTCGCAGCTCCGAAAAAAGTAGTCGTTTCAGTATGCGGAGATGGCGGCTTTATGTATTGTATGCCTGAACTGGCCACCGCTGTACAACACAATATTGGTGTCATTACGATTGTCTTTAACAACAACGCATTTGGAAATGTTAGAAGGGATCAGCTAGCCCAATTCGATGGCCGCCTCATCGGAGCGGATCTTGTCAATCCAGATCTTGTTAAGCTTGCTGATAGTTTTGGAGTAAACCCATACCGAGTGCATGCTCCAGACGAACTCAGGCCTGCATTGTCAAAAGCCGTCGATGAGGATGTCCCGGCACTGATTGAGGTTGTTTGTAAGCGCGGCAGTGAGGCTTCTCCCTGGGAATTCATTATTGGGTAACGGTTATGCTCTGGGCATCAAGGTGTACCTTTTAATACAATCCGACACATTAATTGCCCAACGCCGGGATTGAAATACTCGTATAAATGTCTAAACTCTGTTAAGTTGACCCTAATGTTGCAAAAGTCGGAGGGCTTCAGAGCCAAGGCGTCAAGGTTGAAATTGTAGTCGGTTACATTGATCCCTTGACAACACAGGATCTGAAGTTCGATCCCATCCTTCTTGTCCCGTCGTAGCTCGAAGAGCGAAGTCGGATGAATTCACTATTTGGGATATCCAAAAATTTGTGTTTTCACCATGATATGGGTCATAATAACGGGCCATTAGCTATCCTTTGCCATGTTGTTTATGCAACACTGGGGTTGAATGCGCTCTCAGCAGTATTCACATTTTGATGACGCTTGTGCCGGTTGAATTGATTCGTAACGGGGTTGGCTATATTTCATATTATCTCGTCGATCAAGGCCTGAACGAAAAAATTATTGCTCAAGTCAAGGAAAAAGGTGCTCTCTGGCAGAACCTGGCATTTGAAATGCTACACCATTATTCAGCATTGGGGAAATAAAAATGATAATTTCAAGGAGAAATAAACAGGGTAAAACTGGCAAGAAGAAATATTTCATTTTTATTGTCCTCACAGTGACGGTTCTGTCCTGTGCACAGCAACGACCGGTGCTTTATCCCAATGCCCAGTTAAGGCATGTTGGTAAAGAAAGTGCTGATTCCGATATTGATGACTGCATTCAGCTGGCGATCGATTATGGCGCCAAAGAAGGCAGCAGTGCGAAAGTCGCCAAGGATACCGCCAAGGGTGCGGCAGTCGGCGGTGCAGCCGGAACGGCGATCGGCGCAGTTACCGGGAACCTGGGCGTCGGCGCAGCCGCCGGAGCCGCAGGGGGCGGAGCCGCATCCATGACCCGCAGTATGATAAACTCGGATAAGCCGGATCCTGTGTTTAAAAAGTTTGTGGAACAATGTCTCCGGGACAAAGGGTATCAACCGGTCGGATGGCGATAACGCGTTAGAATATAAAATGAAACGGCCACGACCACCCCGGCGTTGTAAGTTTCACCGCCACGGACTGGCAAAAGCTCCTCAAACCGAAAAAAATGCCGCCGGGTGAATCGCCCCTGACCGCTGCGGAGTGCTACTGCTTTGCCCTGTCAAATACGGTGGCGGATGTATGCATGATGGGATCCAAGAGCGCAGAGCAGATGCGGGAGAATCTGGCAGTATTGGAAAGAGGTCCTTTAACAGAAAAAGAACTGCAACCGGTGCAATTTATCGGCAAACATGTCTATGGGAAATGAGACAATGGCCCTTAAACGATTTTATATAACAGGAAGGGTGAAATCATTATGACGACCGTTCAGCAGTTTTGCGAGACCATCGATGTGAGGCTGTCAACCGGGCCGGATCTGATCGATATCACCGACAAGCTGTCGGCCTGTGTCTCACGCTCCCACATCATCGACGGCACTGTGTCGATTTTTATGGTGGGTTCCACCGGTTCGCTTACCACCATCGAGCACGAGCCCGGCGTTGTGGCCGATCTCAAGCAGGCAATCAACCGTCTGGCACCGCCCGATTTGCCCTATGCCCACGAACTGGCCTGGCATGACGGCAACGGGCACAGCCATGTCCAGGCCGCCCTGTTGGGCCCCTCCATCACCCTGCCCATACGCTTGGGAAAACTGAGGTTGGGCACCTGGCAGCAGGTCGTGGCCGTCAACCACGACAATCGTCCGCGCAAAAGAGATATCGAGGTTACGATAATCGGGGTTAGGTAAATGGGCAAGTGGGGTCGGACCACGGTCAACGCTTGGCTCTTAAAGATGTTTGTGAAAAATAGTCCCGCTTTTTGAGCTTAAAATGATGTTTTAGACTCCAAATGGGGCTGTTTAAGAAAATGCCATGCCCTGAACGTGCATCCAACTGCCTCAGCCTTAAATGAAAATTTTCATGGTAAAAAGGGTATTCTAAGACCTGAAAATGGCCTTGTTATTAAGTTCATTCCTTAGTATATAGGTTCACAAATACGGTAACGTATTATTTGCAAAAGCCACTTCTATGGTTAATTTAAGCCCGGAGCAGGTAACAAGCCTCAGTTGGTGGGAAACTCGGAATTCAGTCAAACGGTGCGTTTGAAGAAAGGATCGGTAAATTTTATAAATGAAACTCAAATTTTACTATTACAACTGTTCTCCTGAATATATCCAATCAATTGATCCGAACTTATATGATCAGATTATTTCTGTTGTCGGACGTGTTCCAAAGCGGCAAAATCATTCAGAGATCAATGCCGATTTGTTTTGGTTATTTACATCCGAGGGATGGATGTACGACACCGTGCCCACGGGTGCTGCCGCTGGACCGACCGATGTTGACGTTACCACTCAATCACTTAATGCCTTAAAATTGGAAAACAAACGCAATCTATGCCTCACATCTACAACCCTTGATACCAGGTGGCATTCGGATTTCGCAAAATCCTGTGGCTCAAGTCTGGTACAAATCGAAGCCCAGTTTGGCAAAGTAGAGGCGATGTTCAAGGATTTTTGTGGATTCAGGATTGCATATGCTGAAAGGCGGTTAGCTTTGGGAGTTGAAATAGTGCTGACAGACCCATCTGCGTACTTCGCCCATAGAAAAAATACCATGGGTGGCACGGCAAGTTTCGACATTGCCAAGAATGCCCTAAGTTCGATTGGACTTGATTGCCCGATATGGTTGATTGGGGTTGGGAAGTGACCACTCTTTACCCTTGTTGCAAAAGCCGGAGGGCTTCAAAGCCAAGGCGTCAAGGGTGAAGTTGTAGTAGTTTACCACGATCCCTTGACAACACAGGATCTGAAGTCCTCCGGCTTTCCCGCAGGGTAAACAACCTGGTGAATTCACAAAGGTGGATATCCAGAAAATTGTGCAAATGCTAGAATATAGGATATTATAACGGACCATTAGCTACTCTTTGCCATGTTGTTTATGCAACATTGGCGTTTCGTTGGTGGCGTTCTGCCCTGGCGACCCCAGTTTCGCAGCCGGTTTAGCCGGGTTAGGGCTAACCAGTCCATATGGTTGGAATAATCTGCCGTCCATTTTTTCGATAAAGCTTAAAATCGCTGTCCAATGTAAATACATGGCTATTTGAATGAAGTTCGCTCATTCTAACCAGACAGGCGTCAGCCATTGACATTGGAACTGATTGATACTTTAATAGCAGTCTTCTAATGGTATCAATGTGCTCGTCCAGGTGAAAAGATATCATTAAAATCTTTCGTTGGAGTAGTAGCAGAATCTGATCGCTGCCGCCTTGTATCGCTGACAACAAAAAGCAAGCTTCAGAAACGACTGCCTCACATGTTAACATAGGCGGAGCTATTTGGTTCCATTGAGCCGCCGTCCACTCATGAAACCGATCCCTTCTATTTAAAAAAGCCACTAGCGGACCGGTGTCCATCAATACTCTCTTTTTCACTGACCGTATCCTTTCAGATGCTCTTTACCATAAGAGAGATCCGACGGGCCTTCCAGCGAGCCAACTATGTCTTTAGCCAGATCCAAACAGGAATTCGGGGTAATCGCTTCATTTGCGTTAACAATCGATTCAAGTGCTGTGCGAATCAAATCTGATTTACTTTCCCCTCTTTTGGCCGCCGTCGCTGCCAATTTTAAATCCAAATCTTCAGGCACTTTTACGGTCAGCGTTTTCATTTTTTTCTCCTCATGCCAAGCCGGTAATATTAATATGTCATCACAGTAATACGACTTTAAAGATATGTCAATACTGCAAAGTTAAAAAAAGCCAGCCATTTTATGGATTCCAGGGTAAAATTTCTGCTGTTTCAGCCTCCTTCAAGCTTGTGAGGAACGGTTCGAAAAGCCAGTTGGTCCTGGCATCGGGTGGCAAATACTTACCGGCAATAAGTGCGCGACCCGATTGTCTATTGATGGTTCGCCATCGCACAAACCACCAAAACCCGACCAGCCCCGGTGTCGCTGGCCACTATACTGGTGGTCGGCAATTAGCAGATACGTATCAGCTTTGAATGTGAAATACAGAACCGTCCCGGCACCGCAATTCGCGACGGCGTTCTGGGTTAATAGCAATAACAGCCAAAGGCTGACAAGCAGGCGCCAGGTATATTTTTTCATGATATATTTTAAGACCCTTTTCTCTTTATTGAAGGCTATCAACTTGGATTGAGGTGTCAATAGTCAATTATCAAGGTAGGCGACCCCTTGCTCTTTCTCTTTTTACCAAAATATTTCAGATGGTTGCACGGTAAAGTGTTTTAACGATTATTTTCAGCTACTTAAAACTTCATTCGAAAACCTTGACAAATACATATGCTAGTTTGGATGTTCAAATGGTTTAATAAAAAGCATGATTTGGACTGAATATCAATTACAAGTCCACTCATAGCAATATGCACAGTAAGTGTGGCATCTCTAGCCCAAAGTATGTGTATAAGAACAGCGATTTGTCTGCCATTGATCCGGAACCGGATCCCGCTTAGCTCAGCCCCCCGGCACAAAAAGAATGCCCTTCTAAAAATGTCCGTGGTCTCAAGGCTGTTTGCTTTCAAGTCTCTCACCTCCTTCCTGCCGCGTCGAAGGGGCTTGCCCCGAAGACGGGTCTTGATTTTTTGGGGAAGATGCGATAGAAAAAGAAAGCCGTTTCAAAAGGATATCGCCTTTTGGAGCTTACCCTGGGCCATCAACCGCGACCCGCCAAAGTTACCGTTGATGGCCTTTTTTCCTTGCCGAACATCCCCGCGTCAAAAACCTTGTCAAGACGATTTTAAGATACTATATTAGTATCCTCAAAGATACCTTTTGTTAAGAACAAACAAATCCCATGATAGACTACCCTAAAAAATAACCGACCGTCCAAAGGGTGTCTAATATGCTATTTCCAAAGCAATTGGTGGCGCTTCGTAAAAAACGAGACTATACTCAACAAATATTGGCCGACAAGATCGGCATTCACGTCACTCAGATAAAAAGGTATGAGGCAGGGGCAGCAAAGCCTACATACCCTGGAGGTGTTCCGTAAAATCGTGTTGGTGTTAAATGTCAGCGCTGATACGATGCTCTTTGATGGTGATGAACGCGGACCCGATGACGAGCTGCGACTGCAATTTGAAGCAATCTCCGGCTTTGACGACTCCCAGGAAAAGCAGATTATCAGAGAAGTCCTGGAGGGCTTAATTCTTAAACATGAAGCCAAGCGGTGGGCGACCACCTCCTAGTTTCGGATTTTCATGAGAGGCTACTATGTACAAGCGTATTTCAGTCGATCCTAAAATTTGCCATGGGCAGGCCTGCATCAAAGGCACAAGAATCCCGGTGCATCAAATCATCCGGATGTTGGCCAATGGGGATAAGATCCAGGAGCTTCTTGAAAATTATCCTTCGATAAAAGTTGAAGACATTTATGCTTGCCTTGACTATGCCGCATCGTTGGCCGAAGAGCAGATAACGCCGATTGATCTTACCGAAAGTGCGATATGAAAGTTCTCGTGGACGAGAATATACCGTTGATTACCGTCGAAGAGCTGCGTTTAAAAGGATTTGATGTTATCGATATTCGCGGAAGTGCCGAGCAGGGAATAACCGATGAAGTGCTGTGACAAAAAGCGCAACAAGAAAAGAGGATATTCATTACAACTGATAAGGGATTTTCTATTCATCGCGATGAAGCCCATCACGGTATTTTGATCGTACGCCTTAAACAGCCAACCAGATTAAAAATCCATCAGCGTGTCATGCAGGCGATAACAAAATATTCTGAACAACAGTGGCACGGGCTGATGGTTGTCATGCGTGACGTTGTTCAAAGCTCCTGGAAGTCTCGCCAAAAAGAATAAGACGGTACGTCGGCGAAGTTGCTTCTACGCTTGCAGACGGTCAGATTTGATAGCTACATATTGTGCCCTTATCAGACAGAATTTTTTCTATTTTAATCGATAGCGGTAAAATGCCGTCCGATAAGGCCACAAATACACGCCAGCTAAACTCCTCAATCTAAATAATCAGAAGTGAAGTTCCGTCTGAAAGCGGAGCCCCTTGTGGCAGCACCCCACTCCGTGCCTATCATTACGGCATTCGCCACAAATCCCCTGATAAGGATCGGGTCATTTTAGCTTGGTAATAAAAACAAAGAGGCAGTCAAAGATTAATCTCCGACTGCCTTTGCTTTCATCAATATTTATGATTTAAGATGCGACCCTTATCTTTTCCCGCAAAAATGCTTGTTGTCGGATTTATCCTGAATATTGCCGGGGCCCTGTTGATTTCAAGCTGGGTTTTGATTGTTGTGGATCGATTGTATGGCCTAATGCGGTAGTAAGAAGTTGAGTAATTGTCAAGGCAGCAGGTTCGCTTTATATGATAAAAATAGAGGATGACTGGATTCTATTTTAATATTCAATATAGACAGGATTTACTGGATTATTTGGAAATTTTATATTCCCGGTTTCCGGATGAAACCGTGAAAAAATCCAATTCACCCTGTTGATCCTGTCAGATAAAAAGTATTTAAAAAGAATCCATTCCATTTAGGTTAAATCCGCACTGGCAAATATGACAGCGGGTAAACTAGGGGTCGCATCTAAATTATTTACTATACTATTCTTAACCCGATTAACCCTACCTTTCAACCGGCGGTTGCTGCTGATCTGCTCTGAAATATGCTTATACCGGAACGTTACCGCTGCTCAGCATATCCAGTTTACAAATTCAACACCGTCGAGAATCCTTTGGAAATTAAAGTGGAGGATTTACTTTCATTCGGTTTATGCGAGGCTATAAAACTTGGATGGTGGTGTCAATAGTTTAGGATTAAGATGCGAGCCCTGGTTTCCATCCAACTGCCTTCGCTTTCTTCAATACTAAATATTTAAGACCAGATCCCTTGTCTTTACGATAATTAATCTAATTACATAGGTATCCCAGTCGTAATACAGTACATTGAAGTCATTCCCGGTGATCCTCGATCTGTGCAATAGGGAAGTTCTATAGGAGACGACCAAAAACAAGGATACTCTTGTCGATCAGAGTCACCAACTAAGCCCGTTGATATAACATCAATGCATTCTGTACCGGGATCGGGTGCTGGGTTACATGAATAAGGTGATTGATTGCCGCAAGGAGGTTCTACGTATAAGCATGTGCCAAGGAAATGGTTGCGATTGCTGATCCTCTGTTCCTGTCTATATTGCCCTTCAACTCTTTCCCATGTGTACCCATCCACGCGTAACGTCATTGGACCGGGAATGACACAATCATTGCCTATCGTCTGCCAATGTCCATCCGCAAGCCTGACGTAACCGGTAGCTTCTTCTCCCCTCTTATCAACAACTGTTATCGTGGCGACGCAATCGCCAGTATTATCCGCATTAATAACATTATCCAAATCATTAGTTTGACCCTGATCCAACCAAAATCCATTGTTGTTTACTGTCCAAATATATGGTGGTAGTCCTCCAACGACACTTATGGTTTTAATACCGCCTCGATCGATTTTATCATTCGGATAAACTGGACTGCCCCATTTAAGACGCCAGCCTTCAGGATATTCCACGGTTCCTTGGATAGTTGAGATATTGGGAGGGCAGTCAGGGCAGGGGTCTGCTGAGACGCCAGTTAAACTTAAACAAAAAACAATTGCCGCAATCAGAAGAAACGCTTTGAATGGTTTGCTTTTTAACATGTTGCTACCCTTTATTTTATATTCTTTATCAAGTCTGATCCTGCCAAAAACCTACCGCAGATGTGGGCTTTCATTGAAAGAATTCTTTCGTCTTCCGGATAAAGCGTTTGGACTGCACTGTCAGTCGCCCACCTTCGACAACTTGCTATTCGTGCGCCTTACTCATTGGGCTATTTATGTTAAGAATGAAGAGTTGACCCTGCTGCTGTTTTCTTTCATTCGCCTTATGTAAGGCTATCGAAATTGGATGGTGGTGACGATAGTTTATAATTAATGGCTGACCCCTTTGTTTTACTTTATATTTGCCTATTTTTATAAAATCGTTGCCTGTTATTCACTATTCAAGCCCCGACCCCAATTTTTACTAAAGGCTTGTTTCTGTCTAAAAATGTTGATTTAAAATGGAATAGCCTTGAAGCAAACATTGTCATTTGCATCAATGTAATAGATGCCTTTGAGCTCACCTTTAATAGGATACAACTCAAAAGTGTCTTCACTTTCAAACCTGATAGGGAAAGATTTACTGCTCAGTATTCCCTTGGCCTGGTCAAAATCCGTATCTTCAGGTTCAATCATACCGTTCCAGAAAGCTATGCCAGATTTACCTATTTCATCAAAAAACATCACTGGTTTGAGATATTCTACATTTCTTGGTTCTCCCCAGTAGATGTAACCATAGTACTTTTTGCCAGTTTGATCTTCGAATTTCGTTTTTACAATGAGCTGCAAATCTTCAAGTTGCATCTTGTCTGTCACTGGTCTAACAGTTTCTTCGTCTTCGACGGTATCATCCATTGGGAAAACCCAAACAGGATGTTTATCTAAATCTTTCGGTTCTAAATCATATAGCTGTTTATCCATTTTGAATATCCTTACTTAATCAAAGGAGCAATTTCGTTATACATTTCAGGAATTCCCAAGTCGTTATATGCTTTTTGCAAGCCTTCCCTGATCTGCCGAAGTGAATAGTTCACTTTTTTAAACTTCGTAGATGGTGGTAAATATTTTGATATCGCCTTATGGATGGCCTTGGGATTCAATTTGCCAGTATGTTTAAACTGTGAGACAAGGATTCCTGGATGGCCCCCCATTTCTTTGCTCGTATACCCAAGCATTTTACCCAAGTATTCTGGCAAGCCGTGATGAGCTTGAAACCCTTTAACGCCAAGTTGTAGAAGCTCGGAAACGGTGGGGCTTAACTTCGGTATATTCTTTGAGGCAATATTTGAAAGACATGTTCTGCCTATCTTTTCCGCACCAAAGCTCAAAGCTATGGTTGCTGCATCAACCAATAGCATAAAATTCTTTTCACCTTGTCCTGGCCCCCATACCTCTGGATTATTAAACTGATGAATTCGTGTATTTACACTGTCCAGTTGCCGCCCAAAAAATCCTTTCGGAGCTCTGATAGCATCTTCCATAAGCCCAAAGGGATCTATTGCATTGATCGGATTGTTTGATGCATAGACAAAGAGATTTATCCCACCCCCAAGCCCAATCGGATCGGGAGTCAAGTATCTCCCGGTCTTCGGATCATAGTACCTGTGGTAATTATAATGCAGCCCGGTCTCATCATCGAAGTACTGGCCGGCAAACCGAAAATTATTCACCACCGCGGAACTCGGATGAACCCTTGCCTCACCAAACGGTTTATAATCCGCTTCCCAGACCACCGTACCGGTAGTGTCCGTCATCAGCACCGGTGTGCCCAGGTAATTGTTATGGAAAAAGTACAGCGCGCCGGTTGTGACCGTCACCATGGCCATGCGGGATTGATCGACTTGCAGGTACTCAACCGTCATGGTGCCGTCCGCCAGGCCCTCGGCGATGATATTGCCGCCAAAATCATAATGAAATACCGTCTCAACCCCGGCCACTTCCTTGATCTGACGCTGCCCTGAACCATTGTAGGTGTATTCTCCTAAAATGTCGAGCCCTTCTTCCACCCGTACGAGCCGATTGTTCTGGTTGTAGATATAGGTTTTACTGTCGATATCCGTGATGTTGCCGTTGGCATCGTAGCTGAAGGCCGCAGGATTGGCTCCGGTGATCTGAGCCAACCGGCTGGTACCCGGCTGGTAGGTATAGGTGTCAGCCTGGCCGTCAACCGTGCGGGTCAGGCGATTGCCGACGTCATCATAGGTAAAGTCGATTGCTCCATAAACCCCGTCGGCACTCAAAAGACGGTTTAAGGCGTCATAGCCAAAGTCCTGATTATACCAGGGCGTATTCGTGCCGCGAACGGACAGCAGGTTGCGGTTGCCGTCGTAGGTGTAAACCTGCTCCATCTGTTCACCGGGATTAATGACCTCAAGGTTACCGCTTTGATTGGTGGTATTGTTGACCGTCCCGCCCGAACCGATGCCCAGGCCTTTGGCAGGACCAAAAGGATTGTAAGACAGGTTGTTGACCAGGTTGACGGTGGCAGAATTATAGGTGGTCGCCACTGTCTGGATCCGGCCGGAACCATAGCGCGTGTAATCGATGGTTCTGCCCGAAGGATAGACAAAGGAATTCAACCGCCCGCCGGGCGTGAAACCGCGCGAGATGGAATAGGAGTATCCGGCGATGGTGCTGTCTTTGCCGACCAGGCGGCCGCGGGTGTCATATTCGAAGCCGGCGGTACCGGCGGGGTCGGTCATGCCGCTGCGCCGGCCGACACCATAACTGCCCGCATCATAGGTATAGGTGATATCCTGGGCTGCGTCCGGAAACCGTACTGCCGTCAGACGGCGCAAGGTATCATAGTCATACTGCACGGTAATGCCTTTGGCATCGGTTTTTTGTGCCAAGGTATCATAGTCATACTGCACGGTAATGCCTTTGGCATCGGTTTTTTGTGCCAAATTGCCGACGGCATCGTAGACAAAGGTCACAGTCCCGGTATCCGGCGAGGCGGTTGCGACCACCCGGCTCATGTCGTCATAGGTATAGGTGGTTTCATGACTTTCGGCATCCAGTACAGAGGCCAGGTTGCCGTGCATGTCATAGTCATAGCTTGTTAAAATGCTGCCGGGCTGGGCAACCGTGATGACCCGGTTTAGGGCATCATAACTATAGCTGGTCGTATTGCCGTTGAAATCCGTCACCGCGCTGAGGTTGCCCTCGCCGTCATAGCCGTATTGCGCATAACCGTCGTCGGCTTTGATCTCCTTGTACAGCTTGCCCGGAAGATTGGGATGCTGATAGGTCCAGCGCTTACGGGCCGTGCGGGCGTTGCCGGCCTCGTGTTTGGCTCTTTCAATCAGATTGCCCTGGGTATCATACAGATATTCCAGATAATTTCCGTCCGCATCATACAGGCGATACAGCCGTCCGTTGGCATTGTACTCATAACTTTTGGTTATATCGTCTTCATCGGTGGCGCTATCGGGCAAACCGGCCGTGTTGTATGATACCGTCGTTGTACTTGCGTCGGCCTCATGGGTGACGGCGGTAATCCGGCCCCGGCCGTCATAGGAAATGGCTTCAGACTGGTTGTTGACATCGGTGACCCGGCCCGCCTGTCCGGCCGCATCGTAGTCTGCAAAGCTTGTGCTGCCAACCAGTGGTCGCGTGATGGAAAGCAGGTTGCCGGTGGCGGCAGCATAGCCAAACTGGGTGGTGTCGGTTGTGCCGGCCAGCGGCCCGTCAACCGTTAACAGTTGCCCTTTGGTATTGTAAGTTAAGGTGGTGATGTATTCGTAAGCTACCGTTGCCCCTGTCGCATCTTTGGTAAAGCCCTGCTCGATGACGCGGGCCGGCAAATTGGTGGGATTTTCGTTGGCAGTCGTATCATAATCATCATCGTAATCCCAGATGGTGATTTTGTCTCCGGAGCCTAAAACGCTGGGCTCGCTTCGCGTCAGTGGCAGGTTCATTTCCGGATGATAGGTATAGGTGATAATCCGCTCTTCGGGCTCGCCGGCAGCAAGAATTACCGTAGCCGGATTGCCGCGGGCATCGTGATCCTGGTACTGGTGGATGGTCCCGCCGGCGGTTTCAATTTCAACCAGGTTCAACTGGGTATCGTACTGCCAGCGCACCAGATTGCTGCCGTCATAGGGTGCAGCGGCTAGTCCCTGCCTTGCCGTGACACGCTTTTGCCCGTCGATCTCAGCAATGGTGTAGCTGCGAACGGTGCCGTAAGCATCGGTGACATCCACCTGGCCGGCGCTGACGTATGCGACGGTAACATCCGTGCCGTCCGGATTGGATTGGGCGCTGCAACGATCCTGGTGCCAAGCAGGTGATTGGCCGCGTTGCGTTTTTCGGTGAGGTTGTGGTTGTCGTTGGGATCGGTGTAGCTGTAGGCAAAGCCGGTGCCGTCCGCGTAGGTGACTGAAGTGAGGTTTTGGTTTGCGTCATACCCGTAGCTGACCCAGATCCCGTTTGAGACTGCGGTAGTGACCGGACCGGATATGTGGTCCAACAGGTTGTTCACATAATGGAATGTGAGTGCACGCCCGCTGGCGGTATCGGTGACGGTTTCCAGTTTGCCCTGGACATCGTATGCAAGGGCTAATTCGTTTCCTTTTTCATCCTCGATCCAAAGCAGTTTTCCGGCGGCTGAAAAACCATACCGGCTGCCGTCCAATCGATACCAGACATATTCACCGGCTTCGAGCTTAACCAGGCTGCGCTCATTAAAAAACCCTTCAAATACGCCTGCGGCGGCCTCGTTAAAATAATGGCCCCGGCCGGTTTCATCGACTATCCGGATAAAGGAGCCGGCTAAACCGCCAA
>CALZJV010000438.1 GCA_945787595.1 uncultured Desulfobacterales bacterium
GAAACCTGACACCTGAAACCTTGAACAGATTTGATCTATGGCAGAGCCGATCACCTCTGACCTGGCCCTGAGGACCAGGTTTTCGATTTTGAATAAATATGCACGAACCCGGATAAACCGGAAAAATGAACATTTTTTACGAGGACTTCGGGTCTTTAAATGCCCTCTTTGTTCTTAACCCTGAACCTGTGAACGGTTTCAAACTATGAAAGTAACCTATTATCCGGGTTGTTCGCTGCAGGGAACAGCAAGGGATTATGCTGAATCTATTCACGGGGTCTGCGCCACCCTTGACATTGAACTGGAAGAAATTCCCGATTGGAACTGTTGCGGTGCAACGGCGGCTCACAGCGTTGATCACCGGGCCAGCATCGGGCTGGCAGCTCGAACCCTCAATCTGGCTGCCAGACTGCCGCATAGGGACATACTCGTTCCCTGCCCCATGTGCTTTAATCGATTAAAAACCGGCGCCTGGACGCTGCAGGGAGAGTATCGGCAACGATACCCGCTTAAACTTGAAAAACCTTTGCCGCAGATTTGGGATCTCGCTGATTTCTTTGCCACCCCGCAGATGCTGGAAGCGACCGCAACACATGTCAAAAAACCACTCGAAGGTTTAAAGGTTGTCTGTTATTACGGCTGCATGGCGAATCGTCCGCCTGAAATCACGGAAGCCAAAAACTTTGAAGATCCGCAAGCTTTGGATCGAATTGTCAACAATCTTGGCGCCGGTGCCATCGACTGGCCTTTTAAAACCGACTGTTGTGGCGCGAGCCAGGCGCTTTCGCGCCTGGATATCGTCACTCAATTGGTGGGCAAGCTCTTCGACATGGCCCAACGGGTCGGCGCCCAGGCTATTGTGGTTTCCTGCCAGATGTGCCAGGCGAATCTGGACATGTACCAGGAAAAGATGCAGGCCGATTGGGGAAAACGTTTTTCGATGCCGGTTTATTATTTTACCGAGCTGATCGGACTTGCAAATGATGCAAAGGGAGTGAATAGATGGCTCTCCCGTCATATCACCGATCCATTTTCCCTGCTGCGGGAGCTGGACCTTTGGTAACCGTTCAATTGACTATTGAAGATTGAAGATCGAATATTTGAGGTTGTCGCTTCGCTCCGTCATTCTTAATAATGGTTCTTTTTAAAATCGATCCGCCGCCTTCCGGCTCGTAGAGCCTACAGCTCGGAGAGAGGCGGACCTTAAATATTCATTCTTCAATTGAAAATATTCAATCATTAACAGATGGACACCGGTCAATTGACACAAAACACAGAAAAAATCGGATCAATCACCATTGTGGGCAGTGGCATAGCGGGCATTCAGACCGCCCTGGACATCGCCAATTCCGGCTTCAAGGTGCATGTCATAGAAGAAAAGCCGAATGTGGGCGGCGTCATGGCCCAGCTCGATAAAACCTTTCCCACCAACGATTGCTCCTCCTGTATGATGGGACCCAAGCTGGCGGAATTGGCCAATCATCCGAATATTGAGATTCTCGCCTATACCGAAGTCCTTAGTGTGGGCGGAGAACCCGGTCGTTTTCAATTGACACTTAAAAAGAAGGCCCGGTCAGTAGATCCGGAAAAGTGTGTCGCCTGCAACATCTGCGCTGAAAAGTGTCCCAGCAAGGTGTCTGATCCATTCAATTTGGATTTGAATCAGCGCAAAGCGATCTACATCCCTTACCCTCAGGCGGTTCCCCTGGTATATACCATTGATAAAGAACACTGCCGCTATTTTACCAAAGGAAAATGCCGAATTTGTGAAAAAGTGTGTAAAAATAAAGCCATCTCCTTTGATCAGAAAGATGAAATCATTCAGCTGGATACGGGTGCGGTGATCCTGGCTGGTGGATTGGAGCTTTTTAATGCACGCCTGAAGGGGGAATACGGATACGGACGTTGGCCCAACGTCATCACCAGTCTGGAATATGAGCGCATCCTGTCGGCAGCCGGTCCTTACCGGGGCCACATTCAACGCGTATCAGACGGCGCCCCCCCGCGCCGCATTGCCTGGATTCAGTGTGTCGGTTCGCGGGACAGTCATATCGGTCAAGCGTATTGTTCGAGCGTTTGCTGCATGTCTGCCACCAAGCAAGCCATGATCACCCGGGAGCATGCCGACGACATCGACACCACTATTTTTTATATTGATGTCAGGGCCCACGGCAAAGGATTCGATCGCTTTTATGAAAGGTCCAAATCGGAGAATAAGGTTCGCTATGTGCGGTCCATGATCTCCCGGCTAATTCCGAACCCGGAAGATGATACTTTGAGCATTGCGTATGCAACGTCCACCCACGGCATCCAGGAAGAAACATTCGATCTGGTCGTTCTATCCGTCGGTCTCTGCCCCAACCCTACTTTTGTGAAATTGGCGCAACGGTTGGGCATACAATTAAATGCACACGGTTTCTGTGCCTCAGACCCCTTGGACGTGGTGATCACCTCCAAACCGGGCATCTTTGTTTGTGGTGTCGCCCAAGGCCCCAAGGATATCCCCGACTCCGTTCAGCAAGGCAGCAGCGCGGCGGAGAGGGCCACCGCCCTGCTGGCCGACACAAGAGGCTCGCTGGTTGCCGCGCCATCCATACCTGACGAACGCAATGTGAAGAAAGAGGAGCCTCGTATCGGAGTGTTTGTCTGCCACTGCGGAATTAATATTGCCGGGGTGGTCGACGTTGAGGCGGTTGCCGATTATGTGCGTTCT
Source organism: uncultured Desulfobacterales bacterium (assembly GCA_945787595.1). The sequence continues at coordinate 2,714 of CALZJV010000438.1, forward strand.
CTTCCCAAGGTAACCTACGCGGCCGATTGTATGTTTGCCTGCTCCAGCGATCAGCTCAAGAAAATCAGGGATACAATTCAACAGCAAAACCTCAATCGAGTAGTGGTGGCGTCATGTACGCCCCGAACCCATGAACCCCTCTTTCGAAGTACATTGCGCGCTGCAGGTCTCAATCCCTATCTCTTTGAGCTTGCCAATATTCGCGAGCAGGACGCCTGGGTTCATCAGGCGCAACCGCAAGCGGCAACGGAAAAGGCCAAAGACCTCGTGCGCATGTCGGTTGCCCGAGCCCGTCTCCTGGAACCGCTTTATGATACGACCCATGAAGTGATTCAACGTGCGCTAGTGATCGGAGGGGGCCTCGCCGGCCTGACGGCAGCCCTTTCATTTGCCGAGCAGGGCTTTGAAGCCGTCCTGGTAGAACAAACCGCAGAACTGGGAGGAAATGCCCGCACACTTTACTATACCGAGGACGGTGCCAGTCCGGCGCGACATGTTCAGCATCTGATTAAAAAAGTTAAAAGCCAGCCGTTGATCACGGTGCTCACAGAAGCACAGGTACGCTCCATTTCCGGAAGTTGCGGTAATTTTAGCTCGATCATCTCGGTTAAAAATGTGTCTCAGACCTTATCGCATGGCGTTGTGGTTGCCGCCACCGGTGGCGAGGAATACAAACCCACGGAATATCTTTACGGCCGGCACCCCAAGGTGATGACCCAGAAAGAATTTGAAGCCCTGTTGGTGACACAACCGGACAGGACCGGGCAGCTGCACAGGGTGGCCATGATTCAATGCGTCGGGTCCCGTGAACCGGAGCATCTCTATTGCAGCCGGGTTTGCTGCACGGCTGCCATCAAAAACAGTCTGAAATTAAAAACCATCACCCCGCATGCTCAGATCTCCATCCTGTACCGTGACATCCGCACCTTCGGCCTGAAAGAGACCTATTATTTAGAGGCGCGTCAGCAAGGTGTGCGTTTTTATCGATTTGAAAGAGAGCAGAAACCACTGGTCACGGCCACCGGCGACACCCTGACCATTTCCGTTTTTGATGCCCAGTTGCAGGCACCGGTTGAACTGGAAACAGACCTCCTGGTTTTGAGTGCCGCCATCCGGCCCCGGGAGGAAAGCAAGCAGCTGGCCGAAACCATGCGCCTTCCACTGGACGAAGACGGATTTTTCATGGAAGCCCACCCCAAACTCAGGCCCCTTGATTTTACAACACCGGGGGTTTATCTCTGTGGCCTGGCCCAGGGACCCAATTTTGCCAATGAAAATATTGTGCAGGCCCGGGGAGCGGTTTCCCGGGCCGTCATGGTGCTCTCCAAAAAAGAATATGTGGCCGAAGGCATGATCAATCGAGTGGATCCAACCCTTTGCAGGGCTTGTGGGGAGTGCCAAAATGCATGTTGTTTTGAAGCCATCAAGGTGAAGGAAGTAGAAAAGGGCCTCAGGCAGGCAGTGGTAACCGAAACCCTGTGCACCGGATGCGGGGTCTGTAATGTGGCTTGCCCCACAGGGGCGGCGTCCTTATCCCATTTCAAGGATGAACAGATTGATGGGATGATCTTTGAATGAATATTTTCGATTGAATATTGAATATTTGTGGAATTCTATCGATCTAAAACAGACAGAGCATAGCGATTCAATAAATATTCAATTTGCAATCTTCAATTTTAAAATCCGGCTTGTCCGGTTTAGGAATTCTATCATTTTATTTTTTAAGCTAATTCAATTGAGGATTCAATTAATCGGCCGGTGAAAAATGAACAGTGAGGAGTTAAAAAAAAGAACGAAAGAGTTTGCGCATCGCTGCGTTAAGCTGGCAATGGCCTTACCGGAAACCACTTTAGGTAAACATTTTCGGGGACAGGTTATCAGGTGCGCAACGTCCGTTGCTGCCAATTATCGCGCGACCTGCCTTTCACAATCAAAGGCTAGCTTTATAGCGAAAATAAGTATCGTTTTGGAAGAAGCGAATGAATCGGCATTTTGGCTCGAGTTTATTATTGACGAAAATTTGCTGAAAGAAAACACGGTCAAACCTCTGCTCCAGGAAGCAGAAGAGCTAACTGCAATTTTCGCGTCTTCCCGAAAAACGGCCAGCACAAAAAAATAAAAACGACAGAACACCTTAAATATTCAATCTTAAATCTTCAATATTCATTTTACCACACAGGTTCCCATGTCTTCCGACACACAACCTCATATATTAGCTTTTGTCTGCAACTGGTGCGCTTATGCCGGGGCCGACCTGGCAGGGGTCTCCCGCATGCAATATCCGACCAATGTCCGTCTGATCCGTCTGATGTGCTCCGGCAGGGTGAATCACGGCTTCCTGCTTAAGGCGTTTCTGAGAGGGGCGAACGGTGTGCTGGTGTCCGGCTGACATATCGGAGATTGTCATTACCTGGAAGGTAATGTCAGATGCCGTAAGGTCATCGAAGAAACCTGGGAAATGCTTCGGTTGCTGGGAATTGATGAGCGCCGCCTGCGGTTGGAATGGATCTCTGCGTCCGAAGGGGCGGCGTTTGCCGAAGAAATTCATTCTTTTGTTCAATTACTCAAAGAACTGGGGGGGATTATTATTGAAGACTGAAGATTGAAGATTTGTGGAATTCTATCGATTTAAAGAGACAGAGCATAGCGATTCATTAAACAGCGATTTTCGCACAGTGTAATTACGCTTCATTAATTTGTGGTCAAATCCTCTATTTCAAGTAGAAAATCATTTACAATCAATTGGTTATGGTTTG
>CALZJV010000439.1 GCA_945787595.1 uncultured Desulfobacterales bacterium
GCGTTCACCGTGGTCTTACCCCAATCTGCTTCTTCATAGTGATTCAAGAAACACCTGCTTCCAGTTGCTATGCACGTTGTGTGCGAACGTCCAGGTTATCCACGCGGGCAAACCTGTGAGCTACGCTCAATTTGGACAAAAAATTCACCATCTAGATAATATGTGCCTTGACAACCAAATCCGCCTTCGATAATTGGATACTAATAATTTCCGCTCATAGTAAGTTTCCATATGTTGGGCTGCAGCTAAAGCCGACACATAATTCGCAATTTTTACTTGATATGCACTTAAAAGGCAAATTCTAAATTCTTTTTTCTTTACAAAATGAGAGTATTAAACATTGCCATGGTGGCGGCTTGCCCTTTCCCGGCCAACCGCGGAACCCCGAGTAGAATTTTACGCATGTCTGAAGCCTTGGCGAAGTTAGGACACAACGTTCATGTGGTGACCTATCATTTCGGAAAAGACATCCAAACAGAGGGTGTTTTCATTCACAGGATCCCTCACGTGGCGTATTATAACAATTTTACGCCGGGGCCAACCCTCACCAAATTGTCACTGTTAGATAGCCTGCTATTTTTTAAACTACGAAAGATTACAAAGACAAAAAACATCGATTTGATCCATGCCCACCATTATGAAGGTGCCCTGTTAGGCTACGCAGTCAGAGCACTGTACGGCGTTCCAGTTATTTATGACGCGCATACAACCCTAACAGATGAACTGCCGTATTATGGATTCTGGAATAGAAAAATAGTTTCAGCATTTCTTGATTCTCATGTCCCCAAATGGGCCGATTTTAATATTACTGTATCAGAAGAGCTCAAGGAAAAATTCTGCCATGCGGAGATTCCGAGCCACAAAATCGAAGTTATTCCAACCGGAGTTAACCCTGAAGCCTTTGCGTATGGGAATCCTTCTCAGATCGGCAAAAAATATCGCCTAGGAACCAAGAAAGTCGTGGCATACACGGGTTCACTAGAAAACTATCAGGGTATAAAGTATCTCATTCGTGCGATGCCATTTGTTTTTAATCAACTTGAGGATACGATTTTGCTGGTGGTCGGTGATGGCAAAATAAATGAGTACCGCAATATGTGCCAAGAAATAGGCATTCAAAACAAAGTGATCTTCGCAGGTCCAAGACCGTTTAGTGAAATTCCGGATTACCTGGCCGCTGCCGACGTTACGGTTAGTCCCCGGATCAATTGCCCCGGTATGCCGCAAAAATTGACCAATTACATGATGGCCGGAAAGGCCATTGTCAGTTTTGAGGGCACGGCAAAATTACTGTCAGATGGGGTTGATGGATTAATTGTGCGAAACGGTGACGTCGAACAAATGGCGGATTCCATTATCACGCTTCTTAAGAACATCGACTTAAGAAGACGATTAGGCGAAAATGCCAGAAGAATTGTGGTCGAAAAGTACGACTGGTATGTTTTGTCAAGAAAAATTGAGGGTATCTATGCCTACTTACTGGGGTATTGAACATATTCCATGTAATTATGTACCAGCGTGATCATCTAAATTCATTTGATTGGGTTTATGAACGATCCGAGGCCTGATAATTTCACTGAATGTCCATTGGTAAATAAGAACAGAAAAATAAACGTCCTAGTCGCTGCTGATCATGCCGGATACCAGGGAAGGCTTGCAGGTGTAGGCCGATACCTGTTGAACATTTTACCAAGGTTGGACCGAAACTGTTTCAACATCATTTTAATCGTTTTAAGAGATACGGCTTCACTAAAGTCAGAGCTTAAAAAGGAAGGCATAAAACTAATCCACCTCAATCGCAAAAAGTTCGATCCTTCTACTCTATATGATTTTGTTAAAATTATCAGACGCGAAAGGATTCGCATACTTCATTTGCACCAGTATGGTACTTCCAATTTCGGGAGAATCGCAGGGAAGCTCTTAGGGGTGCCAACGATTCTGCATGCCCACGGCCCGGATTTGAATTATCCTATCTATCAGTGGATCGCAGATCGGCTGTTGGCTAAGCAGACACATTGCGCTCTTGCCGTATCAGAGGCGGTTAAGGAGGAATGTGTCAAGAATCGGGCCATCAAGCCGCATAAAATTATTGTCATACCGAACGCGATTCCGATAGAAAATTTTAAACATTGGTCCCCGGCAAGGTGTCAAGCACTGAAAAGCCGATGGAACATACCCCCGAGCGCTCCGATTGTCGGGACGATAACCCGCTTCCACGAAGAAAAGGGAAACCACTATCTATTGGAGGCGGCAGCGGAGATCCTGCAGGTATTGCCAGATGCTTACTTTTTGTTTGTGGGTGACGGGCCACTTTACGGTCAGCTTAAACAGCTTGCACGAAAACTGAGAATTGAGCACAATGTCATATTTACCGGATTTCAAAGGGATGTTGTCGGCATGCTGTCTATATTTGATGTCAAAGCCATCGTTTCAAACGCAGAAGGTTATTCGCAAGTTCTCCTTGAGGCAATGGCTATGGGAAAAGCGGTGGTCGCCACCGAAGTGGGGGGCATCAAAGAAATTCTTAAACATGGCGAAACCGGATTACTGGTTCCGGCTAGAGATTCTCACAGCATGACCGAGAAGATTATTTTTTTATTGCAAAATGAGCAGGAAAGAGTGCGCCTGGGGGCAAACGCTCAAAGGGGAAGCCATCAATTTGCTATACACAAGCATGTACGAAATCTTGAAAGACAATATGAGAAATTGGCGACTAAATTTAGAGATAATTTTTGATTAAACGGTTACTTTCATAATTTCTAAAAGATACCTGCCTAATCAGGCCTATTGCATGAAGCATCATTTAAGCAAAATACAGTTAGTCACGCGAGACATTCTGCTCGGAATGTACTACTACAGCGGTATGGGATGGCTTTATAGTATATTTTGGGGTCGAAAACGCGCGATTATCTCCTTCCACAATGTGCTCGATGAGGAATTCATGCGAGAGCCCTATCTATTCGAAAATGGCGTCAGTGCCCAGATATTTGAAAAGCAAATTCAATACCTTATCAAAAATTGGTCAGTCCAACCTTTTGAAAAAATTTACGATACAGGTATTGAAGGTTTGTTTTTAACATTTGATGACGGCTTGCGAAACCATTACACAATGGTATCTGCATCTTACAGCGGAGATTTTTCCAAATTTCGTCAAGCAGGTCGAGCAATTTGCTGCACATGCCATCCCTAAGAGGTTAGAGCAATGAAGCCAACTGATTTTGCGATTCGGTTGACGAGCTTTCTTGGTGAATACTTATCTACTCAGAAAAACGTCAGCCCGAATACGATAAAAGCCTATCACGATGCTTTTACGTTGTTATTGCGTTACTGCCGGGACCAATTGGCAGTATCTCCGAAGAATTTAACGCTTGATACACTAAACGCGCCACTGGTTCTAAGCTTTCTCAACCGCATGGAAAATGAGGGAAATTGTAGCATCCGTACTCGATATCACCGGTTGTCAGTTATACATGCATTTTTTCGGTATCTCCAAACTGAAGAAGCCGGCCGAAATTCTTGACAAACCGAATTTGGCAACCATATGGGGAAGGCGGGACGCGGCTATGCTCAGCCTGCTCTATGATACTGGAGCGCGGGTTCAGGAACTGGTTGATCTATCGGTCCGAGACGTTCGACTCGATCCTCTTGCTCAGATTTGTCTGACCGGAAAAGGACGAAAAGCTCGGGTAGTACCACTCATGTCTGCTATGGTCAATCTATTGGCCCAGTATATGAGCAAGCATCTCCTGAACTGCTCAGAGTGCATCGATTCACCACTGTTTTTTAATCGGCGAGGAGAGTATCTTTTACCTTCAGGTGTTCGTTACTTATTGGAAAAATATTCGATAGCTGCAAGAAAAACCAGGCCAGGACTATTGAAACATAACAGCCCGCATACTATGCCTCATTCGAAAGCGATGCATTTGCTCCAAGCAGGTAACCCGGCAACGGTTATCCAGTCGATCCTTGGACATGCTGATATCAGAAGCACGGATATCTACGTTCGAGCCGACATGAAAATGAAACCCAGGATTTCTATGATGCGTTGAACTATGGATTTCATATCAGATGATATCTAGTTCGGTGTCGCCGGCGGTAATAAACCAATCTTTGAATTTCGTCAGTTCTTCATTAGAAACTTCAGCAGAATTGTTAATGAAGCCTCCCTGGGCGCCCCTTTTTTTAAAAAAGAATCCTTCTTGCCGTAACACTTTTTGGATCACCTTACTTTGCGTGGCCACCCGACAGCCTACTACATCCGCCCCTTTGGCCGCCAATTCCTGTATGGCCCTCTCAATTAGACAAGACAATGCTTCCGCATCATTCGCACCGGTAAGAAAATCCACTATATGACCATGTCGCAGCCCCTCTTTTTCTTCTACCCTGAAAACCACATACCCAACGATTTTTTCCACCCTTTTGGCTAACCATATCGAATATCGCCTGGTGGGATAATCCGCAAACCGCCAATTCAAATAGGTATGGTCTTTGACCTTTGTGATCTTTAATTCCCGCGACGCTTCTTTCCAAAAGTCGTCTATCCGTTCATCAAACCGATGCACCTCACAAAGGTCAAGTCCCTGATGTCTTCTCAGTCGAAACCGCAAATATAATTCTCGAAATACCTTCCAAAACCATCCCGCAAGGACAGGCATGATCTTATTGCTCATTTTGTTTCGTAAATAACTTTGCATATCAATGATATGAACATAAAGATCGATCCGACAGAAGTCCAAGGAACCCATTCGTTTCCAAAAGCGACGGACTTTCCCCATAGGAAACCCCATGTGCAAGTAGGGTTCTTTCCGCACCATGGCACGGGCAAGCCGCAGCCCTTGCCGACCTCTGTAATCCGGATGAACCATAAAATAACCGACCCATAAGGCCCGAATGACCTTTTCGTGAACCTTCAGCAGAGTCCACATGCTCGAGATCATGCCTACAACCTTATCCCCGTCCTCCAGAACTAATGCTATATGCTCTGAACCGAGATTGAGGGGGTTGGCCTCAAACTCCCATTCCCAGCGTTTTCTCGTAAATTTGGCATAAGCTCCGCCCCAGACGTCTTCGATTAAAAGCAAGGCCGCTTCCTTATCTTTTTCTTTAAATCTTCGAATAGTACTCACAGGACAAAATTCTCCCCATATCCCGGCAGGATAGCCTCGATACAGAAGTCTCGAGTATTATCCTCACAATTTAATAAATCGCCTCTCTTAACCCTACAACGAAAGTTAATATAATTTATCATTGATTATGGCAACATATTCTGTTATATTATACTCCGAAACTAAAACCAAAAGGAGGCAGATTATGTTACCAGAGATTCGAAACCAAGATCATCTATTTTCAATCCCCAAGTTTACCGTATCGGGTGATGATGTTAAAAATTTCACCAATGAACTCAAAGGCTTTCACGAAGTATTCAGTGACTGTTTTCACCGCAGCGAATCCCGAGGCCATTTT
>CALZJV010000440.1 GCA_945787595.1 uncultured Desulfobacterales bacterium
CCTGGCGGAAGTGGTAGAGATCCCCCTTGGGGATATTGATGCTCAGAACGCCAGGATGATTGACGGGGAGGACGATAATGAAGACATTCGTCGCCACGCTCAGGAATGGATTCACAAAAACCGGAGCAAAGTAGATCAGTGGCTGAAAACAGCCAACGCCGGCAAAGCACCGCGCAAAAGAGAACCTTTGACGGTAGAGGCAGTCGAAGCCAAGAAGAAAGAAAAAGCTCTGCGCGTGGTCACTAAGCGTTTAGAACCTTTTGTCATCTATCAAAACAGACGATACACCGGTTTCAGCATTGAACTGTGGGAAAAAATTGCCGATGAGATGAGCATAAATTATGAACTCTATGGGGTAAATACGATTGCAAAGCTCCTTGACGAAGTCAAGCGTGGCGCAGCAGATATAGCGATTGCCGGAATCGGTATAACCGTTGAGCGAGAGAGGTATCTCGACTTCTCCCACTCCTTCTTTGAGTCAGGTCTTCAAATAATGGTTTCACAGGAATCTGAAACGCCGTTGGGGGCTATTTTCGCCAAAGTCTTCTCCATCCTCCTTTCCCCTGTACTCCTCTATGGTGTCGGCCTTTTCCTCGTTGTCCTTTTTATTGCCGCCCATATTATCTGGCTTTTGGAACGACGCCATAACCCCCAGTTTTCAATAGGCTATTTCACCGGCCTCTGGCAATCCATCTGGTGGGCCGTCGTGACGGTCACCACAGTCGGCTATGGGGACAAAACGCCCAAGGGGAAAATGGGACGATTATTTGCACTCATTTGGATATTGGCAGGTTATTTTGTCTTTGCCTACTTTACGGCGAGTGTGACAACCACCGTCACGGTCCAGGAATTGCTGGGGGCCATTAACGGACCGCAAGACCTCTTTGGCAAAAAGATAGCCACAGTTGAGAGAAGTACTGCGGCGGAGTATCTTACCGGACAGGGTTTAACAACTGTAAAGCTAGCGGATATAGAAAAGGCTTACTATCTACTGGAGGCAGGAGCGGTGGATGCAGTGGTCTTTGACGCTCCTGTGCTGCAGCACTATTCCCTAAAAAAAGGCAAAGGAAGGGTGAAGGTTGTGGGTATTGTCTTTAAGGAGGAGAATTACGGTATAGCGCTTCAGGTCGACAGTCCGTTCAGGGAAGAAATCAACATTGCCCTTTTAAGACTCGTGGAGAACGGGGTATACAAGGAGATACACGATAAGTGGTTCGGTTCGTAAAATAAAAAGTTAGCGTTGATGGGTTCAGCCCGCCCTGGCCTCCGGCTCGTAGCCTACGCCTCGGAGAGTGCGACTTATAAGATCGTATTACGTTCCGAGTCAGGTTCCCAAATATGAATGTAAAGTCAGGTCTGGGCCAGGGGGTTCACCGTTCAAGGTTATCCCCAATGTTGCTTACCCTCCGGCACTTGCAACGTTAGGGGTTTCTTAACCCGGAACCGTGAACCTCGGAACCTGTGAACGCCTACGATGAGCCTTTATCCCCAAGCTATTCAGCTGTATTTCGGTTTTCTCACAACCAAAACCGAACACTTTGAATATCTTATAATTTTTGAGGCCGTGTTTCCAAATAAAAAATCCTCAAAGGCTGTTTGACCATGCGTGGCGATGACCACCATATCTGCGTTAATTTTTTTCTGCATATCTATTATCTCTCTTGATGGTATTCCTCTGAGAACTGCCGTTTCAGTGTCAACTTTTTGCGCCTGGGGGAACTTGTTAATCTGTTCTGAAAAAGAGTCTTTACATTGTTTCTCTAATTCTTTCATAATCTTCTTTTGACCTTCTGTATTGAATCGATCCAGCTTAAAGATGTCGGGTGCGTCAGCGACCACATGGATAAGATATATTTTCGCATTACATGCTTCGGCAAGATCGAGCGCCTTTTTGAACGCTAAATCGGAATAATCAGAAAAATCGGTAGGAACAATTATTATATCGACGTTAAACATGAAACCCTCCTTCGATTTTAAGATTCACAATGCTTTTTAGGTCCGGACCAACTCGGGGAAATGGACCCCTTCTGATGAATCCGGATCACCCATGCCTGAGATCCCTGTTAGATCCAAATCCCGTCATCGTCACAGACATGCTTCACGGAACCTGCTCAAGGTGTCATTTAGCAGATCCTGTCCGGTTACTTCAGCCAGGACTCGACGATTGTCGGATTGGCACGCATCCAGCGCTTGGCGTTGTCATAGGGGTTGCCGCCCATCTGGTTCCAGAGCAAGAGCCGTTCCATATCATCCGGTTTCCAGTTGAAGTTGTCCAAAAACTTGTAGACATCGGGCATGTCCTCCTTCAAGCCCTTTCGAACCAAGGTATGGATCTTGCCTGGGCCGCTCCATATATTCTTGGGGTCATCGAGGAACTTTAGGGCCCAGCGTCCGAACTTCCAGTGGGGCGTCCAGCCTAGGACAACGATCCACTTTCTTTTCTGGATGGCGTTGGCTAGCTCGGCGGTCATGGAGACCTCGGTTCCCGGGATAAGCTCGAAATCTTCCAGGCCGTAAGCCGACATCAACTTTTCCCGCATGATGGTCATCATGCCCGAATCCGATTCAATGCCGATGATCTTTCCCTGAAATTCGTCATAATGATCTTTTATTTCCTCAATCGAATCGATCTTCATATACGGCTCGCTGTGCTGGCCGTCTTGTGCTTGAAGCCAGGTGCTTGAAACAACGGGCACGACAAGACCCAGCCGCGACCCCTCAAGATTGGGGCCCAGGTCCACGAACTTGCCCTTAAGCTTTTCGTAATAACTTTTCTGTGCTGGTAGCCATGACCCCACGATTGCATCCTGACTCCCGTTGGAAATCGCCGCATACTGATCTGTGACGCTCAGGCGCTTGATTATGCATTGATGTCCGAGTTTCTCTCTTATTACGGCTTTAACCAGATGGGTGCTTGCTATCTCCGAGGACCATTCCTCATAGGCGATCTTGACCGTTTTTTTCTCCGCGTATGCCGGTGTGCTCGACCACGTTGCAAAAATAGCCAGTGCAACCAGAAGAACGATGGGATTTTGTAACCATTTATTTTTCACAACGAACCTCCTTTATTTAGTATTTAAGAGTATGCAATTTCATCAAGCTTTTGCGTTTTTAGCCGCTTCCCTCTCAGCCAACAGTTTTTCAATTATCGCATCCGGATGTTCGTGAATATGCGGGAACATTTCTTCACGATAATCCTTTAAGCCCTTCTGCAGACTCCAGATCATAAGCAATACCACCGCAGCGAACGGTACACCGGCGAGAGTGGTTGCGGTTTGCAGCGCCACCAACCCGCCGCCGAACAAGAGTATGGCCGCCGCGAATCCTTCCATCCACGACCAGTAAATACGCTGAGGTACCGGTGGTTCAAGGTGCCCGCCCGCGGTGATCATGTCGATGACCATGGAACCGGAGTCCGAGGAGGTCACAAAGAAGATGACAATGACTACGATTGACAAAGCGCATGTGATAATGGACAGGGGAAATTGCTGCAAGAACACAAAAAAAGCCGAGGAAAAATTTGTTTGAACCGCTTTGGCAATGCCGCCGTTGCCGAAAAGTTCGATCCAGAGGGCCGAACCGCCGAAGACACTAAACCAGATGAACGAAATCAGGACGGGAACCACCAGAACGCCCCCGATAAATTCCCGAATCGTTCGGCGTTCTGCCACTTGCCGCCCGACCATGATTCGCTCCAGAAACCAAGAGATACAACGCTACTGAGGTATTCACCGAGGGAATCGAAAAAGACATTTGCAGCAAACAGGGTGGGGCCCAGGATCAGAACAAAGCAAAAGAGAATGCCGGCACACCACATGTTGATAACGCTGACCCGTTTGATGCCGCCCTCAAGACCAAAGACCACGGAGGTGCAGGCAAAGGCCGTAATGATGGCGATCAGGATAACCTGGACAAACCCGTTAATGGGGACACCAAACAGATAGTTCAGCCCCGCATTGACCTGCTGACAGCCGAGCCCGAGCGAAGTGGCCACACCGAACAGGGTGCACGCCGTCGCAAAGATATCGATGATATGGCCGATCCAGCCATAAATACGGTCGCCAATCAGCGGGTAAAAAACCGTGCGGACCGACAGGGGCAGGCCCCGGTTGAAGGTCGCAAACGCCAGGGACAAACCGACCAGCGCGTAAACTCCCCAGCCGTGAAAGCCCCAGTGTAAAAAGACGAAGGCCATGGCCATCTTGCCCGATTCGGCAGTGCCGGCTTCCACGCCACCCATGGGCGGCGCGACTAAATGGTACATGGGTTCGCCAACGCCGTAGAACAGCAGGCCGATCCCAAGACCTGCGCTGAACAGCATGGCAACCCAGGCCGCGTTGGAAAACTCGGGTTTTGCATCGGGCCCGCCGATTCTGACATCCGAGTATTTGCTGAAGATCAGGTAAAAGCAATATAATAAAACGGCATTCACCGTCAGTATCAGAAACCAGCCGAAGTATTCCATCGCACCGCCGAACAGCATCTTAAAAACACCTGAGAAGGCTGTGGATAAGGGGATGGTGATAAGGATGAAGCCGAGGATGAACGCAGTTGATATCCAGAAAACCTGGGGTTGAATGTGATATTGAAACTTACCGGTCTTTTTTTCCTGTGTAACAATTTTGTCGCGCATGACGGTAGCCTCCCTTCGTTATTAATTAGCGGTTAAGTACCAAACCCTCCTTTCTTTTGTTTTAGAAAATTCTCCGGTACATAACAATCAGTGCGGAAGTTTTTTGGTGTATAGCAAGATACCCTAAGAAGTCTGGTATGGGATCGATCTCAACAGCCCTACCCCGATTTTCCAAATTCACATGCCCTTGGGTGGTGCTCATTGTCCCGGTGAATTCATGAAAAATGTTCCTTTATGCCGAAAAGGAATACCTATGAATAATTCCGATTACTTGAATACGTTGTTTGCCAACGAGAATGTAAACGCTTGTCTTTGGTTTTGTGATTTATTAAATTGAATTGAGAGTTATGGTCTTCACCTATCTGATGATAGGAAATTGTTGGGATTGTTGCTGCTTTTGTAGTTTGTTGGCCCCGAAGTGTCCGTTTGAACGGTTATGCTTTGACAAGTAGCGTAAAACTATAAGTAACAGGAAATTAGATGTCAATAAAAAAAAGCTTTTCGATGCCCTAAAACTGATGGCAGAAAAAGATCTAGGGTCACTTGTAGTGATAGAAAAGGAGAAGGTGGTGGGAATTTTGTCCGAGCGGGATTAGGCCCGCAAGGTTTTGAAGTTAGGATGTTCGTGCAGGAAGGGTTTTACTGATGAGCTCATTTATTAGATTTACTGCCTATGTCAAGATTTTTAGCCTTTTCCTTTAAAAGAAAATGATAAATTAGGTCACAATAACGATCCAACTCCAGCATACCTTTGCCCGATTCGGCGTAGCGCCAGAAACCGTAAAGTTTTGCCAGATTGATCATACGCTGGCTGTAAGACTTCCAGTTAAAATGTTCTCGAACTCTTTGAATTCCATTTTCTGAGATTGTTTGCCAGTAATTCTTATCCTTTTTGCATTGTGCTACAAAATCTTCCAGGCTTTTTGCAATTAGCTCGGGCTTACTGGTATTCATTAAAAAACCACTGACGCCATATTCAATGATTTCAAGCGGACCCCCGAATTTAGGTGCAAAGGTGGGGAGTCCGGAGGCCATGGCTTCGATGATCGTAAGTCCAAAGGCTTCGAATAAGGCGGGCTGCACGAATATCCCTTTTTGATCTGCAATAATACGGTATACTTCGCCGGTATCGAGTTTGTTGATGCTGGGCAGCCAACGCAATTTACCGTTCAGATTATAACTCTCGATGAGATCATAGGCCTTAATGATCTCATTGCGCTCTTCAGAATCACCTGAATTTTCGACATGAATGGTGCCGGCTGCAAAAATGAGGTTGCAGGAACTCTGAAGCTTCTTGCTCATACCAAAAGCCTGAATCAGGCCGGTTATATTCTTTATCTTGTCGAATCGGGCCATTGTGAAGATGGGTATTTTATCCGGATGGTCCAGATTGCCGTAAATGTCCTCAGAATTATCGTGAAACAGGCGTTTCTCCCATTGTTGCCATTTGGTCTGTATTCTTTTTTCTTTCTGGTCGTAGGGAAAATACAATTCTTCGTCGACCCCAGGTGGGATGACATTAAATTTAGGGGCAAATAGATTGAGACCATTGATAACCTGGTAAAGTTCAGGCAACGAAAAAAACTGGTATGATTCATATTGACCCATCGTATTTTCGGTTCCGGCGATTTCTTGTAAAGTACTGGTGATAATAAAATCAGACTTGTTCATTGAAAAAATATCCGCTGTATACTGAAGTGAAAAATGGTAGTCCTTTTCATTTTCTTGCCAGTGCAAATCGGAAAAGGCATACTTTGTCTTTTCAAGCGCATGCGCGATGGTGCATTGAATGACATCAAACTTGTCGGAAAGCAGGGAGGCCACAAGGTTGCCATCTGAATAGTTGCCGATGATCAGATCCGGGCGTCCCTCAAATTCACTCATCAATTCTCTGGAGGCATCCTCTGCAAAAGTTTCAAGATAAGGCCAGATTTTAAACCGCGAAATCCAGTGTTTGACAATATTATATTGACTGTCTCTGAAAGGCACTCTTAGAATATAACTGTTAAAAGTCTGGAAAATTTCTTCCTTTCGTTGATCACAGGTTGTGTCTAGTGCTTCAGGGATTAAACGGGTCAACACGACTATTTTAGGTTCGACATCCAATCCGGTCAGTCGAATTTCTTTTGCTAAATGCTTTTCAAGGGCCCGCACCTGATCAAGGATGTAAATAACCTGACCGCCGGTGTCCGGTTTTCCCAGCGCATTGTTTTGTCCGAACCATCCATGGGGAGAAATTATGGCAATCTTCGAGATGAGGGGCATCGGCACGCGGGAAATAAAATCTTCCAGCAGATAATCGGTGGGTTCATTGATGAGATCAAGCAAGGTTTGAAAAGTTTCTGATATGCGCTCTACGGTGTTGCCCCAGCCAACCTCAAATCCTTCTTTTTTCATTTGGGTTTCAACGCTGCTATATGAGGCCTCCGGGTTTTTGCCTTTCAGCCATTCCAACATTTTCTCAAGTTTATGGTAAAATGTTTCTAAATCTTTGATCAGCGCGCCGTTGACAAGTAATTGTCGGCCGTCATGTTGATGAAGCTGGATGAACTGAAACAGCTTTGTATTCCACTCACTGGGCCGGCTGAAAATGTTACTGCACATATAGCGATTCAGAAACCGAATACCATTGCCAACGCTACGGATATCCCGAATCGACGGGGAAAAATCATAAAACGGCATAAAATCTATTTTCAGGTTATAATTATCTCCCTTTTTCTTCAAAAAATAGAGATCTCTCAGGTCCAGATAGTCTTGCATAACGGTGCAGTATCACCAGAGTTCCATCTGCAAGGAAGAGCTCCTGCGTCTTTTTTAAAAAATTGAACATGGATGAATTCCCGCGAAACTTTTGAGGCTTATTATGCTGATCGCAATACTGGCGGAAAAGCTGAATGATGCCGTTTCTAAGGCAGATGTCCGTCGGCTGGTTGGCTACGAATACCACAAATTCCTTGAATTCCTTGCGGTCCTTTTTAGTCAGGATCTCGTTTAAGATATTTTTCATGATGACTCCCTAAACCGGACGAACCGGAATTGACTAGTGAATATTGACGATTGAATATTTGTGGATGTCGCTCCGCTCCGTCAATTTAATCTCTATTAAAGTCTATTTCCCCGCAGATTGCTGCAATAAAATCTCTTTTGAATTAGATGATACCCTGCGACTTGCCGCGAAGGGTTCGTTGATGGCTTTCTGGGGTTAAAGATACGTTTTTTGTAAAATCGATTCGCCAGAGGCGGACCTTAAATCTTCAATATTCAATCGACAATATTCAATTAACGTTGGGTGGCTTTTTCGATAAATTTATAGCGCTTGATCCCCTCAAGAATCCCGCCGGAATATGGTTGCCTGGCAAAGTAAATGCCGCGGAGACCTTTCAGCTTTTTAAGTTCTGGACTGTAATTACCCACGACCACTCCACGGGGCTCTCCGCGCAGCATCTCTTCATCATTTCCGGAATCTCCGCAAACCAAAAAGTTTCCCAGAGGAATTTCCCACTTATAACTCAAATAGCGGATGGCCTTGCCCTTGGATGCCCGGAAAGGAAGAATATCCAGATATTTGTCCTGGGAGTAAATCAAATTGTAACGGCATTGATTTCCGAGCAGATGCTCATGAATCATCGCCAGGCGATCTTTGCCCGGTTCTAATTCATAGCTGATTTTAAACCGCCGTTGTGCTTCAGCCTGCTGGTATTTTAAAAATGCAAAGTCCTCGAGCAGGCCGACGATTTTTTCACGATTCCATTTGGCGGATATATGGGTTTCCCAGCCGCGTCCAAAATGCAGGTTTTTCCCGTAGTAAATTTCTGCGCCCACAGATGTAATGAGGACATCCGGTAACGATACCTGATGTTTTGCTAAAAATTCGCTCGCCGATTCAACGGTGCGACCGGTGGCCAATCCGAATCCGATATATTCACGATTTTCCTGAAGCAGGGTCAAAAGGGCCGACAGGTGCTCGTTGCTGTCGCCGACCAGCGTGTTGTCGATATTGGTAATGATGAAATAGTTCAGCCCCGCCAGACGTCGTCCAATGGCATCGGATGGCACAGCGACTTTCATCTTCTCCCCACCCTCATCTGCAAAAATGCGACTAATTTGTTGTATATATGAGGTTGCATGACTTTCCCAGGTGTAGTGCTTGCGAATATTCATGATACCGGCTTTTGAATATTGCTTCCATTTTTCACCGTCGGTGATTATTTGTTTAACGGCATCGGCAATGGCTTTGGTGTCTGTGGTATATACCAGGGTGCCGCACTGACAGTTTTTAAGGATATCGCGGGGACCACCGTCGTCAGGAGCTATGATCGGCAGTCCGCAGGCGGCGGCCTCGATCAGGGTGAGACCGAAAGGCTCCGTCAGAGCTGAATTGACGAATACACCCTTCTTTTCCGCTGCAATCCGATATAGCTCAGGGACTTCGTGCTCAAAATCATGTCTTTTTGGGATGGCAATTTTGCCGTATAAATCATATTTATCCATGAGCAGCAGAATCTCGGTGAGGACATCTCGTTCATTGTCTTCCATTTCGGTGATGTCCTTGCGAATACCGGCAAAAACGGCTAAGTTGGCCATTGACTGCAGTTCTAAATCCTCGCCGTAAGCCTTGATCAATCCGGCAATATTTTTGCGCTTGTCCGGGCGACATAGCGATAGGATGACCGGGCGGTCGGGATGCATGAAAAAACGATTCAGCTCCTCCAGCATCGAAGCCTGGGCATACAGTTCAATTTCTTCTTTGGCTGTCTCCGGCAGCATATCGTGATAAAACGGATAAAATTTTTCAATATTCAGTCCTGGTGGTATCACCTGATACTTGGGTATGTCCTTATTATGATATTGTCCGTATTGGTCGGTGACTTCCTGGTGGGTACTGGCATTGATCAAATCGGCTTTCTTCAATATCTCTTCTTCCATTCGAATCCGATAATCGATTTTATATTTCTTTATAATATCTTCCTTTTTCATACCCTCATTGATCAGTTGTTCCAATTTTGAGCGACCGAGGGAATGGCCGGTATACACAAACGGAGTGGCAAAGATTTCGGCCAATTGCATCGCAACATAACCCCCATCGGGATAATGGCCATGGACAATATCGGGAATGGCATTTTGACGCTTGATGTATTTAATCGTCTTATCCACATATTCATCGAGATGCGGCCATAGCAGCTCCTTACGCATGTACTTTTTCCCACCGCACTGAATGCGAATAATGCTAAATTTGTCGTTAACCGTCTCGACGGTCTGGGCGTAGTCATCGGATACGGCCTTGTCATGAATTAAGCGGGTAAATAGTTCTACGCGCTTAACATTTTCAGATTGACAAAGTGCATTGCCTAGCTCGACAACATATTTGATCTGTCCTCCGGTGTCTGCATCATGCCCCAGTTGCATGTTTTCTGCTCGAAGTAAGCCATGTACGCTAAACATCTGAATGTGATATTTATGGGGTTGCATTTTTTTAGCGACTGCCAAATAGCGGCTTTAAAGGGTTATAAAAAAATGGTGACTCGGGAATTGCGCCTTTAATCTCACAGATTAAAAGGCTTATGTGATTTTTTCGACTGCCTTGGCAATCAACGCACGCGTTTCAGGAACAAAATGAACCAGCCCCTCCATTAGGCCGGCAGCGTAATTACCATTCATACCGAAAAAATTTCCTTTGGGTAAATACAGGCGATTTGTCATGTGTTTGCCGGACAGCGTTTCAAGCGCTTCTTTACGAACTTGATCCATTGCGTTCTTTACCAGAATTGCCTGCAGACCGCTGGTCAATACATCCAGATCATTACCGCTGTCGCCTGCGAATACCATACGGTCCTCGGAAAATCGTTCTTGCTGCATGAGGAATTGAATGGCATGCAGCTTGTTTGCGCGAGCCGGGATAATGTCTAACAAACCGTTGGCGCTGATTTCATCAACACTCCAAATGATACTCGCACGGACACCCTTTTTTGCTAAGACAGCGTGAATCTTTTTTATCAATTGCTGATAATCAACATTTTGAGCTGTGTAAAAGCTCAACTTGTACTGGTTCTGCTTTTCGGGTTCTTGAAGTCGTATTTCCTCCATATCCCCAAAAAATTCTGAAATCTTATCCCACCCCCATCCTTTCCAATCTTGACCGATTTCATTGCTCCAGTCATCCAACAATTGCCAGTTGCCATTAATCACCCGGTAAAGGGTTGTCCCGACATCGCCGATTGCATAATCCGGCATTGGCAGGTAAAACTCTTCAATCGCATCGAGGATGCGTTTCTTGTCACGCCCGCTGACATATGCCAGATAAATATTAGCGTGTTCAGCAAGCTGACGAAACACGGGACGGGCATTGGCAGATTCTTCCTGATATCCATTTGGAATGATGGTTCGATCCAGATCGCTGCATATTAGTATATTTTGTAGCCGAGCCACGGAATTCATCTATCAAACTGAAATAGGCTTTACATTTAATTAAGTCAGTATTATTCGAGCTATCATTGATATTGCGAAAAAAGGAAATTGTTTTGTATCTCCCATAACATCATACCAAGTATAACAAATAAAGACGATTCGTCAAATTTAGACACCACTCGTTAAAAGCGAAACAACGTCATGAATAAAAAGATGAAATTTACGACTGATGTGGGGATATGCTTATTCCTATTGACAAATAGACCATAAATTAGTAAATAGCCGTATACAGATACGACTCGCTCTTTAATCAACAGTGACCCTTGATTTAATGCATCTTCCTCTTTTACAACTCGATCATCCCACGAATCGGAAATACGACGATTAAAAACTGAGTCCTTTTTTCCTCAATATCCCAATGTTTAGTTCATCTTGATTCGGCCGGCCTCAAGATAAAAGGAGATAGGATATGCAGGATTCTATAGTTTCCACAAAAGTAAATGGCGCCAAACCCGATTTGCAGCAGGTGATAAAAAAATACGAACAGCCGAATCTATCGAAGGCCGTATGGCAGCTTGCAAACACTTTCATTCCTTACATCGTGTTATGTATTCTGATGTATTTTAGTTACAAAGCGGGCTACTCATATTTGATAACACTAGGCCTTGGCATTTTGGCAGCCGGTCTGTTAGTCCGAATCTTCATATTTTTCCATGATTGTGCGCATCAATCGTTCTTTGCCTCCAGAAAAGCGAATACCATTTTAGGCTACCTGTGCGGGGTGTTAACCTTCACGCCTTATGAAGAATGGCGAAAGTCCCATGGATGGCATCACAATACCTTCGGAGACCTTGATCGTAGAGGCAAAGGTGATATCTGGACCCTGACAGCAGAGGAATTTCGCACAGCGTCAACACCCAAACGATTCTGGTATCGGTTTTTTAGAAATCCCTTTGTTCTTTTGTGCTTAGGCCCTGCATATTTATTTCTTGTATCTTATCGATACCCCCAAAAAGGGTCAAAGAAACGTCAAAACAATAGTGTTATTTTCACCAATGCCGCCATTGCAATTATTATTCTAGTAGCAAGTCTCACCATCGGGTTTAAGGCGTATGCATTGATCCAGTTTCCGGTCATTTTCTTTGCCGGAGTAATTGGCGTATGGCTGTTTTACGTCCAGCATCAGTTCGAGGGAGTGTATTGGTCGCGTCATGATCAGTGGGATCGGTCAAAGGCCTCACTTCACGGGAGTTCATACTATAAACTGCCTGCAGTGATACAGTGGTTTACCGGCAATATCGGATTGCACCATATCCATCATCTGCGGGCCCGAATTCCCAATTATAATTTACAAAGAGCCTACGATGATACCAAAGCGTTTCTGGATATTGAACCGCTTACCATCCGTAAAAGTATCACTTGTCTTCGGCTAAAACTATGGGATGAAAAAAGGCAAAAACTGGTGGGATTTAAATCAGTGTATGCATGACCTTAAGCGGTTCCAGGTTCAGAGTTCCGGGTTCAGAGATTGCAATATCCTGACATTGCTTATGTTTGAACACGACGCGCGGATGGGTCTTTTTCACTCAATGGGTGCAACAGCATTGCTGGCCCTATGAATGCGAAATCCCCTTAGGATGCAGCTCT
>CALZJV010000441.1 GCA_945787595.1 uncultured Desulfobacterales bacterium
GAACTTCATTTCCCATAATGTTTCCAGAACCACTCACGAGGAATCCCCAGACGAATCGACAAAGTCTTCTAAAGAAAAGCGCAAGAAAAAGACGAATCCTCTGGAACTCTTTACGATGGATCTGATTAAATTTGCCGCCCAGGGTAAGCTGGATCCGCTTATCGGCCGCAAGACCGAGATGGAAAGAACCATGCAGGTCCTGTGTCGCCGTCGCAAAAACAATCCGGTTTATATCGGTGATCCGGGAGTCGGTAAAACGGCCATGGCCGAGGGACTGGCCCAGAGGATACAAAGTGGAGACATTCCCGAGCTGCTAAAAGACGTTGAAATCTTTGCACTTGATCTCGGCGGAATGCTGGCCGGTACCAAGTTTCGCGGTGATTTCGAACAGCGTCTAAAGGGGGTCATTGCCGAGCTCAAAAAAAGGCCCAAGGCAATATTGTTTATTGATGAAATTCACACCATTGTCGGTGCCGGCGCCACCAGCAGCGGTTCCATGGATGCCTCCAATATCTTGAAACCGGTTCTGACCAGCGGGGAAATTCGCTGCATCGGTTCCTCCACCTTTGAGGAATACAAAACTCATTTCGAGAAAGACCGCGCCCTGGCGCGTCGTTTCGAAAAAATCGAGATTTTTGAACCTCCTGTAACCGAAACCGTGCAGATATTAAAAGGGCTGAGATCCCGCTACGAGGAGCACCACGGCATTACATATACCGATTCAGCTTTGAAAGCGGCGGCAGAACTGTCCTCCAAATTTCTCAATGATCGATATTTGCCGGACAAAGCCATCGATGTCATCGACGAAGCCGGCGCATTTATCAGACTTTCCGGGGCCGTCAACAGAAAGAAAATCAACCCGGTGGACATTGAAAAAATCGTGGCCAAAATGGCACGCATACCGACCCAGAGTGTATCGACCTCAGATCGTACCAAATTGGAACAATTGGCGGACGGCCTGAAGCGGGTTGTTTTTGGCCAGGATGATGCCATCAAAGCTCTGGTGACCTCAATAAAACGCTCACGGGCAGGTCTGGGTACACCCGAACGGCCGGTAGGCTGTTTTCTGTTTACCGGACCCACCGGCGTCGGCAAGACCGAGGTCGCCCGGCAGGTGGCCATGATTTTAGGGGTGGAATTCATTCGCTATGATATGAGCGAATACATGGAAAAACATGCGGTCGCGCGCCTGATCGGTGCACCCCCCGGCTACATTGGCTTTGATCAGGGCGGGTTGCTGACCGACGGTATTCGCAAACATCCGCACTCCGTATTATTATTGGACGAAATCGAAAAAGCCCACCCGGACCTTTTTAGCATTCTGCTCCAGGTTATGGACCACGCCACCTTGACGGATAATACCGGCAAGAAGGCGGATTTCAGAAATGTCATCCTGATGATGACATCCAATGCCGGCACGCGCGAGATGAGCCAGCCGACAATCGGTTTTGGAGACGTGAAAAAAGACACGGCTTCCAAGGGTAAAAAGGCGATTGAGAAAATGTTTAGCCCGGAATTTCGCAATCGCCTGGATGAGGTTATCAATTTTAATTCCCTTGACCTCGATATCATGGAAAAAGTGGTCGACAAGTTCATAAGGGAGCTAAACGGACAGCTGGCCGTCAAGAAAATTAAACTGACCATATCCGATAGGGTGCGAACCTGGTTGGCCAAAAAAGGCTACGATCCCCAATTCGGCGCCAGACCTCTTGCGCGGGTAATACAGACCGAAATAAAGGACGCCTTATCGGATGAAATCCTGTTTGGTCGCATGCAAAAAGGCGGAGAGGTCGGCATCGACCTTAAAGAAGACAAGTTGGTCTTCGATTATAGCCTGGTTGAGCGAAAGGCTGGGAAAACCCACAGTCGGGATGCTGAAAATGAAGCAGTGCTCGTTTGATGCACAGATTTCGCAGATTATATGGATTTCGCTGACCTTGACCCTCCAGCGGAGAACTGATTAATGAAAATCGAATAATGAATTGCAGGTGGATGTCGCTCGCGCAGTGCAAGCGCTTGCGGCGCGTGTCGCTCTGTCATTATTGTGATCGTCTTTTAACAATTGATCCACCGGCTTCCGGCTGGTAGAGCCTACAGTTCGGAGAGAGGCTGACCTTAAATGTTCAATATTCAATCGACAATATTCAGTTCTAAGATACCCCGTCAGCTGTGCTGCGGGTTAGATCATTCGCCGCCGCAGAATTAAACCACGCTCCATCGAGGTGATAATTAAACAGTTAAAAGAATCCGGAAGCAAGACGGCTGAATTGAGCATATTGCTCTCGAGACATGTTTTAAATACTCAAAAAGTGCCTGAAATGAGTTAAGTAAAGGATATCATCACCTTTAGCCATTTCAGGCATTTATTTTAGCGACCGACTCGTATGCCCGTTTACCGGTTATCCCAAGATCTTGTATTCCCATCTCCTCATCTCGCTTCACATGAAGGTCTTCTGGCTGTTGGCGGTGATTTAAGTGTAAATCGTCTGTTGCTGGCCTATAGCCTGGGTATATTCCCGTGGTATTCAGAAGGTGAGCCGATTCTGTGGTGGTCCCCTGAACCCCGGCTGGTGCTCTATCCGGATGAACTCAGAGTTTCACGATCTTTGAATAAAGTCATTAAAAAAGGTACTTTCAACGTGACCATGGACCAGGCCTTTGAAGAGGTGATCAGCGAATGTGCCCGGGTTCGGCTTGAAAATCAAGAAGGGACATGGATTGTAGATGATATGGTTTCCGCCTACTGCCGACTCCACGAAACCGGCTTTGCCCACTCTGTTGAAGCCTGGAGGGGCAACCTCTTGGCCGGCGGACTATACGGCGTGTCTCTGGGAAAATGTTTTTTCGGTGAGTCCATGTTTACCCGTGTCACCAATGCATCCAAAGTGGCATTGGTGGCTCTGGTAAAACATCTTAAAGCGCGATGCTTTGCTTTGATCGATTGCCAAATTACCACTACCCATTTAAGGCGCTTTGGTGCCAGGGAAATATCCAGAGCCCGGTATTTGGACGAACTCACCCAAGCGCTGAATACCCCTACGTTGCAAGGTAGGTGGACATTGACATCGCATTGCTGATCGAAATTCGAAACCAGCAACAATATTTCAGAGGACAGAAAACAGAGGTCAGAAAACAGAAGATTGAAGTCGGAAGTGGGAATTCGGAAGTCGGAAAGATTGGAAGACAGATGTCAGGTTTTATTTTTGCTTAATCAACTTATTCAGCCCTGTCAACTAATCAACCATATATAGCCGCAGCCCTTTTGATCCTCCGCGCCTTCCATTGAACGATGCCTTACTCAATGTACCATGCTCTTTGCCCTTTTTGCCCGCAATCCGTAACTCCCCGCCGAGATTTCAATGGACCTGAAGCCGGAATGACTAATCCGCGGACCAAACAATTGGCTTTTGATCTTTTTTGAGAATTGGGAATTGGAATTTATTTTACCCAATTTTAAGATAAGGTAGAGCTTGTAATTAGTAATTTCCGGTTTATCCGGATTAGGTGGACTCGGATGCTTTCAGGATTTGACATTGTCATGGTATGCTGCCTAATATGGTAGCATTTATTTCGTTTGTTTCGTGTATTTCGTGGTTAATAAATCGGCTTTGATCTGTGCTGAACGGAGGATTGCTGAATATGGAAAAAAACTGCCTTTTTTGTCAAATTGCCAACGGAGAAAAACCCACCGAGATTCTGTTCGAAAACGACACCCTCGTGGTCTTCAAAGATATAAATCCCGCCGCCCCGGTGCATCTTTTAATTGTACCGAAAAGGCACATCCGAAGTATCAATGATCTCACCGAATCCGACGGACCCATCCTGTCGGAACTGGTGATGGCCGCCAAGGATATGGCCGGGCGGCAGGGTGTAGCAAAATCCGGATATCGCCTTTTTATCAATGTGGAAAGGGGAGGGGGGCAGGTTATCTTTCATCTGCATCTGCATCTGATCGGAGGCTGGCAGAAATAAAAGTATGGAAGCCACGCCCGAAAAACCAGCCGGGTTGTACGTTCATATTCCCTTTTGCATGAGAAAATGTCGCTATTGTGATTTTTACTCCATCTGCGATCTTTCCCAAACGTCCCGATTCTTGGCAGCGCTTAAACGCGAAATGCAAATGAACAGCGGAACCCCGCTCGCGTTCGATACGCTTTATATCGGCGGCGGCACCCCGTCGGTGCTGGCACCTGAAGCAATCGGACAAATCATTGAAACTGCCTCAAGCTATTTTAGCATCGCGTCCGACTCCGAAAATACCTTGGAAGTCAATCCGGGCACGGTGAGCCTTGATAATCTCTCTGAATACCGAAATTACGGTGTCAATCGCTTAAATATCGGCGTCCAATCATTTGATGACAAGAATCTCCGATTTCTCGGTAGGCTCCATTCCGGCAACGATGCACGTTTATCCTTTGAATGGGCACGTACCGCCGGGTTTGACAACATCGGGCTGGATCTGATTTTCGGTCTGCCCGGGCAGGATAAAACCAATTGGCTCGGCGATCTGTCGCAAGCGTGTTACCTTGAACCGGAGCATCTTTCCTGTTATATGCTGACTTGTGAATCCGGCACACCCCTGGACAGGGATGTGAAAACAGGCCGGGTCCGGTTGGCGCCAGAAGGCATGGTGCTGGATTTGTTCAATACCGCAATCCATTTCTTGACCGCGCGCAGTTTTCTCCATTATGAAGTCTCCAACTTTACCCGTATGGCAGGGCCCAATGACGAACCGAGAACATCAAGGCACAACCTGAAATACTGGTCGTTTGCACCTTACATTGGTTTCGGGCCGTCAGCCCACTCGTTTATTGAACCGGAGCGCTATTGGAACCACCGCAGTGTGGCAACCTATGTGCGGCAAATCGAAGCTGGAAAATCAGCGATAGCGGAAAAAGAAATTCTGACCAAAGAGCAGATGATCATCGAAGCCATCTATCTGGGATTCCGAACCACCCGGGGAATCGATCTGGATGGGTTCAAAGCCAAATTTAATATGAGCTTTAGCCAAATCTTTGACAGAAGCATTGCTGAACTTGAAGCCAGGGGCATGATTAAGATGAGTGAAAGACACTGTGCTATGACGCGCAAAGGGCTGTTGTTTATCGACAGTATCGCTTCGATGCTCATATGCCAGGAGATTGGTGGCTGACTCGAATGCGGTGATGTGAAAAAAGGGCGACCAGTGATACGGAAATCAACCGGCGATTTTTAAAGAATGCGCCCAGCAGGGCCCCCACAGCTCGAAACCCGCTAACCTCGTCTAAGTTTCCTGCTGTCCCCGATCCGCAGCGTCACATTTTTAGAGTCAAAATATTCAATCAACGGAATGACATATTTGCGGGAAGCGCCGGTCATTTCCTTAAACTGGGGTGTGGTGATCTCACCATGGAATTTCAGGAAATCAACCAGCCTGTTCTTTAATTCA
>CALZJV010000442.1 GCA_945787595.1 uncultured Desulfobacterales bacterium
TGCCCAGGTGGAATGACTGATAAGAATTCCTCCAGCCTCGCAGGCCGTTTCCAGCCTGGAAGCCAGGTTGACCTGCATGCCCATGGCGCTGTATTCGCTTCTTTGCCCGGAACCGAAGCTGCCCACCGTAGCCATACCCGTATTGATGCCGCATCTTATTTGCAAAGGACATTCAATGCCTTCACTGAACCACTTTTTTTGCAGTTCCTGCATTTTTTGCTGCATCTCCATGGCCATCCGCACACATCGTAGGGCATGATCTCTGTCGTCGGTTCTGTCCGGTGCACCGAAAAAAACAAACAGTGCATCACCGGTAATGTTGGCAAGCGTCCCTTCATATTTTTGAATGATGTCATTCATGCAAGAAAAATATTCGTTTAACAATTCTCCCATATCTTCGGGTTCCATCGCATCTGTAGTCCTGGTGAAATCTTTAATGTCGGAAAAAAACATCACCAGTTTCTTGCGATGGTGATCCCGAACCGGTGCAACATCTCCGGCCAGTATTTTCTTTGCCAACTGGGGCGGCACATATCTTTCCAGGAAACTGTGAGCCTTGACCACCTTTCGTTTCTGCTCCTGAAGATCTTTCGTTCTGAGATCTATTATCCTTTCCTGTCTCAGGCGAATGGTGTTGACTTCTTCAATCCGGCGTTCAAGTTCATCGATAATTTCTCGTGACAGTTGGACGCGCAACAGATCCATAAACCGTGAATAAATAGGTTTGGCCTTCCATTTGACGTGATATTCACAAAAAGCATCACCGGTATGTTGACACATCGTCTCTCCAACCGTGGCAGGGTTGCCGGAAAGTTTTCCCATACCTTCGTATACCCCTCTGTTCATATCACAAAAATGCTTGGTGACAGCCGGATCGTCATTCCACCAGATTCTCACCACCGCTAAACCATTTTGATTTTCTACGATTTTTATTGAGCGGTTGGCGTTAAATTTGGCATTCTCTTTGGGAAGTCGGTTGATGATGGTTTGAACTCCGGCCAGACGCAATAAAAAAACCTGGGTCCCCACAGTGGTTTTAAAGATATTTTTGCCGGCTTTGTATATGGCCTCCGGATCGCCTAAAATCGATATGGTATTCTGATAAACTTTATTCAGCAGATCATTTGAAATCCAGTTACCAGGCGCCAGCAGATAATCATGGGTAACCGATATGAGCCCGCCCGTGTCTTCATCGGTGACAAAAAATTTCCGGTTTCCGATAATATCATTGAATAGCTTACGATACGGCACCTGCGTCAATGCGCTTTTAATGTAATGTTCGCAGGTAAGAATATTGATACAGCTGGCATCTTTTCTCATCGGTTTATCGGACAACATCGAAATAACTGTCATAAAAGAACTCCCCATTAAATGTTGACGATTTTGGAATGACGATTGACGAATTAAGGTATTCTATTGTTTTTTTTGATTTAAAAGACTGAGCGCAGCGATTCGATCCTTCCATATTTTGCGGTTCAATAGTCTGCTGTTCTGCGGTTCGCTGTTCGGCCTTACGGGGTCTCATAAGAAGTTTCAGAATTTGGCGCCTTTAATTCCTGACACCCGACACCTCGTGTGAAGCTTCATGAAGTTCAATATCATTAAATTTTCATCAATTGCTCGTGGGAGCGGCTTCCAGCCGCGATCATTCGATGATAGCGATATAGATAGTTATCAAGCAACTTTTTTTCGCGGCTGGAAGCCGCTCCCACAGCCTATAATGGCTAATATGAATCTACAAAGTTTCTTTTTCGATCAAACCGGCCGTTTTTTTTGCCGGCGGCTGGGCCGACACCTGAAACCTTCACATTTCCTTTATTGGTGGCTTAGTGGCTGAACTTTTACTTTTTCCTGAGGAACAGAAGAGTAAGAGCAAAAAGGGTACCAACCAGCAGTCCGGATAAGGCAATTTTACTTTCGCCGAATCAATGGTTTGTTAATATTGCAAAATTTTGATTGCTGAAATTATTAGGCGGCAGGGAGAAATAGCCCATTGGGCTAAGCTGAGTATTGTTTTTCACAACTTTAGCGAGTACTTTACCCACCTGTCATTGAAGTCGGAGGATTTGAGGTAAATTATTGAATTGCATGGCAGGGGAAATGTAGAAAATCCTCAGAATGCTCATCTTAGCGATTCATTTACCCAACGGTTTAGGAAACTCGCGGCATTGGCGGCTCCGCAAAAATCTACAGATAATGGATCCGAAGTTCTGGGTTGATCTAGGATTTGATCAATGTGATTGCTCAATGGAACTGGATGAATATCTGCTGTATTCAAGATTTCCATGGGCAACAAATTTTTTATCCTGTTGGCACGTAAGGGCTGCTCCTGCTGGCGCGAGTAAGGATAAACCAGGGCGGGAACTCTGGTAACCAGCAAGTTCATACAGGTGTTGTACCCGGCCAGGCTCACCGACAGGTCGGCAGCATACAAGTAATCCAGGAAGCGCTTTGTATATCGCCGGATACGAAAATCAGCCGAGGTACGGGCGGATAGTTTTTCAAACTCTTCTTCTTCCATAAATGGTCCGCCAAAGACTTCAAGCCGAACCGGTAGTCTGTCACGAAGTAATTCGCAGGCATCAATCACAGAAGTTAAAAGCTCGTAGCCTGAGCGGCCGCCGCCCGCACTGGCCACGATAAATTTTTGCCCGCAAGAAATTGCCAGTTCCCTCCGCAGGCTTCTACCGTTGGCGGGATCTGTTTGCTGGGCGATAAACCCTGTGTAGACCACAGGAATGTTGATGTCCCTCACCCGGCTGAAGGTTTCCTCCAGACGCAGTAAGCCGGGATCGGAATGAATCAGCAAAGCGTCAAAGTGCCGGTTTAATTTCTGTAAAACCCTTTCTTCGTAAGCGGCAGGATCTTTTTTCTCCACCAAAATATCCCGCAGGCTGCATATGGCCTTGACAGGTCCAAATCTGCCTTCACGAATATCTTCCAGCAAAGGCTCCAGTTCAAAGCCGAACATGGATCGGCCAAAAGGATATAGCTCGACGATAAAAAGATCCGGCTGAAGATGTTCCATCAGCGAATAAATAATCTTTTTTCGTTCATGCTGGATTTGTTCGACGCTTTGGCCGGGAGTCACCGCAATCAGCCTGGTGAATTTTTCATCCATGTACAGTACCGGCAGCTGCAGGAGGCGGACATGTTCCGGCAAATCCACCTCGACTTCTGGACCGCCGGCAATCAGCGTCACGTCATGATTGGATAAGGCCCGCGCAAACTCCAGGCTGCGGACCAAATGTCCCATCCCCCAGACGTATTGACAGTAGAAAATAACTTTCATGTGATTCAGTCAACCTCATCGCCGGTCGCAGGAATTACGGTATACTTAGGCCCTTAATTATTTTTCTGCATTTGGCGGCAAATAAATTGTATTGGGATATTATCGCCATCATCAAATGATTGAATATTTTCGAATGAATATTGAATATCCATCAGCGAACCCCTCGCAGCAAGTCGCGGGGTATCATCTTAATGCTAAAAATTTTATCGCAGCATTCTGAGAGAAACTAGACCCGAATAAAAATTAAATTGACAAGAGCGAAGCGACATCCACAAATATTCAATTTGCAATCTTCAATTTTCAATTCCAGCTCGTACGAGCTAGGCCCTTATCGGGTTTTATCTGACAAAAAATTCTAAAGTGACCTAAGGTGCCTAAAATGAAGCAATTGAAACTCCTTGTGCCTGACCATAGTCTTCAAAAGAACCTCAAGAAAATCAAACGCCCCATCGTTCATCCGCTGATGATGTATCATAATGCCGCAGCAATTTGATGATATCGCCTGCTGGAGCTCATCGAGCAGATTGCTCCAACCGGAAGCCGGATCTCGTTCCTTGCGGGTGTGAAGATCAACATTGACATAAAGATCGGATAACTCCTTTGGCGCTTTCGGCTGGCTGCCTCGGCTGCGGGATACTGCTGCATAACCAAGATCCTGCAGCAATTCAAGTGTGTTGAGACTGCAGCGGTTCCACGGCGGTGTGAATACCGGATAAAATTCCGCCGCCATGAGATCCTCAAGACGCCGCTTGCCCAGCAATAGATCCCGTTTGATATCCGATCGGCTGCGGGATACTCCAAACTCCTGTTTCTTGCCATCGATTTCATGGTTGACATGGCGCCAGCCGTGCTGGTGCCAGCACCACAGCGAAGATTCCTTGGCCCCCAGACCTTTGAGATATTGCCAGCGCCTGCCGGTAAGCCAGGCCGGGACCACGGCCAGACATAGGGGAATCCGCTGGCGCTTGAAAATATCCATTAATTTGGCAAGTTTTCTCCCGGGAGCGGCCACATCATCCGCCCGAAAAAAAATACGTCCGGGACCGCTGTTACCCAGTCGTTGCGAGGCGATATGAATACAGCGTTCGGTTCGATAAACAAGATCTGTAGGAAAATGACGCCAAATCGGAGAAACTTCGTCCTGCATTTAATCTGCCTATACTATTATTGTACTTGCTTTTTTATCCTTAAATCCAGATTCTAAAATCCAATATTTATGAGGAATAAAAGATAACCCTGTGTTAGATTAGGTATCCACTTAATCATCATTAAACTTTTTGTCCAGTTAATTTTATTTCGTCGACGTCGATGTCAAATGGTTAGCTTGGCCCGACCCAATCGAAGGAGAAAAATTGGGTTTGGTTCTAATATCGGCCACCGCTTAATCGTGGGTTGGGTTGAGCATCCCGATATCTATTGGTGGGTCTCGTTTCTCAACCCAAATTGCCAGCCTTTTTGTGCTATCAGCGAAATTCAACGAAACGGCCGAAGACAGAAATATCTCAGATAAATTTTTGCATGACCTAGTGTAAGCCCCTCCCCGCTTCATTCATGCTTCAGCGCTGGTCTTAATTATCATTATTGGAACATAGCAGGAAATATGATATTGATATATTTGGT
This sequence comes from uncultured Desulfobacterales bacterium, assembly GCA_945787595.1. The sequence goes on from CALZJV010000442.1 coordinate 4,913, forward strand.
GAATTTATTGAGGCATTAGGAGAAAAAAATGATAGTACAAAAAGTTAACGATCGAATCTGGATACCACTTTTTTTTGTTGTCTTTACCTGGTCATTGATTGGCTGTGCCGCTTCCCAGGGGCAAAGGTCAAATACAGGAGCCAAACAAACACCCACCGCTGCTGTGGCACCCAATCCTAATGTTTTGCGCGTCGGGGTATCCACCAACGCTCCCCCATTGATATTTAGGCAAGGTTCCGAAATTGTGGGATTGGAGGCTGAACTGGCCAGAAAATTCGGCGACTATCTGGGAAAGTCAGTCGCTTTCATCGAAATGGCTTGGCAAGAACAGATCCCGGCACTGCTGGCAAACAAAACGGATATCATCATGTCAGGCATGTCCATTACCAAAATGAGGCAAGTCCGCATTGAATTCAGCAGGCCTTATTTTCGTACCGGTCAAATGGCGTTGACCCGCAATAAATATCTCAAGATGATCCCCAACAGCTATTACGGGATCCGAAAGGCAGGATCGATCTATTGATCCATGACGGACCGATCATCCTTCTGCTGGCCGCAGAAACTGAAACTAAAGGGCTCGCAGCAATTCCAGCCCTCTTGTCGGAAGAGTATCTGGCGTGGGGGATCCGAAAAAACGATGTGGAGTTGCTGGAGACCGCCAATAATTTTGTCGATATGATGATTAAAGAAGGCAAATTGGATCCTATCATCAACCGCTGGATCCCTTTCGAGGATTAAGCTTGATATAGCCGCAAAAAGGCGCAAAAAGCACAAAAAAGGAAATTGTAAAATGACACGCTGCCTGCACCGGATCGTTTTAATCGGCTGTGTTCAGATCATTTTGAGTACGGGCGTAGCCCTGGCCACCGATCATAAAATCGCCGAGATTATCAGAAACAAGGTTGAACAAATCAGGACCACAGAGACACTGCAAATCGATGACGTCCAGATTGCCTCCATCACCGTTTTGCCCGAACTCTATGAAAATACTGGATTTCAGCGACTCTGGACCAACTCCCAAAATGTTGAAGACCTTTTCAATGCAATCAGAACTATTGATGAAGATGGTCTTCATCCGGATGATTATCACTTTTCGAAAATCGAACAATTGCGATCCCGGATCGATTCCGGTACCTCTTATGATCCCACACTTTTAGCGGATTTTGATATATTGCTCACAGACAGCTTGGTCCGCCTGAGCTATCACCTTATTTTCGGCAAGGTCGATCCTGAAGACCATCATCCCCACTGGAATCTTGCGGTCGAAATCGATGATGATAAGCCTGTTGTTGCCATACAGGAGATACTGGCTGCCGGCAATCTTGCAAAAGAAATTGAAGCGCTCCGACCGCAGAATATTATTTACAGCAAATTTAAATCTGCACTCAAGAAATATCGTGCCATAAAAACAAATGGGGGCTGGGATCCGTTGCCTGAGGGCCCAACCCTCAAAAAAGAAATGAAGGATAACCGTATTTTGCGTTTGCGCAAGCGCCTGAAAATCACCAGTGACCTCGAGACGGACGCTTCAAATTCTGAAAGCTTTGACGACCAGCTTGAGCAAGCGGTTATCCGGTTTCAGAACCGGCACCATCTCACCGCCGACGGTGCGGTGGGCAAGCAGACGCTTGAGGCACTCAATGTTCCGGTTGAAGACCGGATCGATCAGATCCGGATTAATCTGGAACGGACGCGATGGGTGCTGCATGCGATCAGCGGCCAATTTGTCATTGCTGACATTGCCGGTTTCGAAGTGTTTGTTTATAAAGATAATGAAATTGTCTGGACCAGCCGCGTTCAGGTTGGAAGGCCCTATCGCCGGACACCGGTATTTAAAGCAGAAATCACATATCTAGATTTGAATCCAACCTGGACGATCCCACCGGGTATCCTTGCTAAAGATATCCTTCCGGCCGTCAAAAAAGATCCCAAATATTTAAAGGACCGCAATATCAAAGTCATCGATCGCACCGGAAAAGCGGTTAACCAGGATACGATTGATTGGTCGAAATACACCGGTCGCAATTTTCCCTACCAGCTTCGCCAGGACCCCGGACCCGATAACGCTATGGGACTGATAAAAATAATGTTTCCCAACAAACACCTCGTTTTCATTCACGACACCCCCAGCAAATCCCTGTTTGAACGCACCGATCGCACCTTTAGCTCCGGCTGTATCCGCACTGAAAAGCCCTTTGAACTCGCCCAAATTTTACTGAACGACCCCGACAAGTGGAACGAAAATAGCTTTAAGCAGGCCATCGATTCCGGACGAACCCAAACGGTCATGCTTCCCAAACCGGTGCCGATCTTGCTGTTTTACTGGACGGCGGCTGTGGAACCGGACGGCACTGTGCGTTTTAAAAAAGATCCGTATGAAAGAGATGCCGAGGTCCTAAAAGGCTTGGAGGGAAACTTTAAATTCAGAAAACGCCCGGTCGGGCAAAAAAGACAGACGCTGTAATTTCAACCTTTTTATAGATTATATCGGTGCTGACCGGAAAAATGTTCACTGGGAGATGATTCGTGAAACCATGGAAAGTGTCCCAAATCTTTCTGTTTTCCCATGGCGATCGGGATCTGTTTAGAGCGATTGTGGACTCGTTAGTGGATCACGACGAATATTTGCTGCTTGCCGACTATGCGGCATACATCGATTGCCATGACCGTGCAGCCACTGCCTATCGGGAAGCGCAATTATGGGCTCGCATGTCCATACTCAACACAGCGCGCTGCGGCTTCTTTTCTTCGGATCGCACCATGCGGCAGTACTGTGACAAGATCTGGAATGATTGAATATCTCGGCAAACTAGATAAGGACAACATTATCGATCGGGTCACGGCCGTCATTATCGACATGCTTCCCTCGGGGGGTGTGGCCGACGAGAAAGTCGCTGGGCAACTTAACATGAGCGTGCGCAGCCTTCAGCGCAGGCTCAAAGAGGCGGGAACAACTTTTCGCACGCTTCTTGAAGCGGTCCGCAAGGATTTGGCCGCAACTTATATACGCGATCCGGATATCGAGTTGGTTGAAGTCGCCTTTCTTTTGGGTTTTTCTGATCAAAGCGCTTTCTCGCGGGCTTTCAAGAGGTGGACAGGCTGCTCTCCGAGTGAGGCCCGGAAGTCCGAATAGTTATCTGCTTAGGTAACACGGCCCTGCTCAAGCACTTGAGGTTGCTGCATCTCTCTCGGTTTCTATTCCCAGGTTGACTTCATAGGCCCTGACCGGCCGCGAAAATCCCTTCGCTTCTAATGTATTCTGTCAATTTTAAAAAAAAACTGAGCAAAATGAATCTACTTTTGGAAATTCGACACGGCTGAGCTCGTCGCAGGCTGCGGTTTGCTTGTTTTAAAATCGATAAAGCGTAGCGTCATCAATATTCAACATTCGATGTTGGACGTTCGATGTTCGACGTTCGACGTTTATTTTTTCAGTTCTTCCCGTACAAAAACAAGCTAGCGCTTATGGGACTAAGCCCCTAAGTTCTACTCTGCTGCTGCTTTATCGCTTTTTCAATCCACTTTGCCGTATTGGCGGCACCGTTCAGATCGATATTGACACTTGGCCGCGGGGACCGGGAAATCCATTGATCCATGAGAATGGCAAGGCGTTCGGGGCGAAGGTCCTCATCTTCCAGCACCCTTAACGCTCCTAAATCGGCCAGCCGTCCCGCTCGCAGCCGTTGCTCGCGATTCTGGCCAAACGGCCACACCAAAGCCGGCGCTCCGCTGGCCAGGAGGTTCATGGTAGTATTATATCCTCCCATGCTGACGGACAGATCGGCGCCCGCCAGATAGGACAAAAAGTCCCTTGCAAACCGTGTCACCTGCACGTTGCTTCCGGCGCTTTTTTTCAGACGATCAAATTCTTTTTGATCCAGAAAAGGGCCGGTGAATACCTCCAGATGACAGCGGCTATCCAACTCCAGCCGACCAAATGCCCGCATAACGGCTTTCAGAATGGGGGCGCCCACATTTCCGCCGCCCGCGCTGGCGATGATCAGAATGTCTTCCTCGCCTATTTTCAATTCCTTTCGGATCCTTTTGCCGGCATCCGGTGAGGGTTTGGGGGTAATATACCCGGTATACGCCACGGGTATGGCAATTTGATCAAATTGATCGAACGTTTCGCTAATCCTTACCAGTTTGGGATCGGCATGAACCAACACCGCATTAAAATAGCGGTTGAGCGTCTTTACCACCCGCGATTCGTGCTTGTCCCGATCTTCCTTTTCTACAAGTATGTCCCGCACGCTGCACACCACTGATCCGCAAGGCAGTCTCTTTTCATCCACGGCCTGCAATACCGGATCGATTTCAAAACGAAAGGCCTTGCGACCGAATGGATAAAGCTCGATCAGAAACACATCCGGTTTTTCCGCCTCCAAGAGGGCAAACAGGCGTTTTTGCCGCTCTTCTTTGACCTGATCCAGCGTGGCATTTTTCTGCGTACTAAAAAGCCCTTTGAATTCCCGGTTCATCTGCAGGTCGGGGAGATGAACTTCCCGGACATGGTCCGCCAGACCTGTGGCAATCTGGGGACCGCCGCTGACCAGGATCACCTTATGATCGGACAACGCCTTGCAGATCTCAAGACTGCGGAAGAGATGGCCGATACCCAGAACATGCTGACAATATTGAATAATTTTCATATTTATAGGTTCATCGTTCAGGGTTCAGAGGTTCAACCTGCATTGACTTAGACAGGATTTACAGGATCTACAAGATTATTTTTTT
>CALZJV010000443.1 GCA_945787595.1 uncultured Desulfobacterales bacterium
CGGGGTCTGTCACCGGCTTTTCCGTCCCGCCTTCTTGAGGGGTTCCGCCGATCATAGGCGCCACCCGCCATGGTCCGGATACGTTATCCATGTCCCGGGCCAAAAGCCTGAGGGAATCGATTCGGATGTTGAAGGTTACCGAGATCCCTTCACCCGAGCAACGGGTAAAAAACTTTCCGCATGAAATGAGCGGGGGAATGCGCCAGCGGGCAATGACGGCCATGGCTCTGGCCTGTGAACCGGCATTGTTAATTGCAGACGAACCCACCACGGCGCTGGATGTGACCGTGCAGGCCCAGGTTTTAAATTTAATGAAAGCGCTTTGCAAGGAATGGGAGACGGCCATATTGTTGATCACCCACGACATGGGCGTTGTTGCTCATATGTGTAACCAGGTGGCGGTGATGTATGCCGGTCGGATCGTCGAATTTACGGATGTCTTCACGCTCTTCCAGAATCCGGCCCACCCATATACCGAAGGCCTTTTGCATTCCCTGCCCCGCCTGGGAGCCAAGCGCAATCGGCTGGATTCAATCGAAGGGCAACCGCCCCAGCTCAACCGGCTGCCGGATGGCTGTGCATTTCAACCGCGCTGCCAGTATGCAACTGAACGGTGCCGTGCGAAACCTCCGGAATTGACAACCCTGCATACGGGCCACAAGATACGCTGTTATCATCCCGTCAACAGTCAGGTGTGAAAAAAATGACTGAAAACAACAATTTGGTCACTATTAAAGATCTCTGCAAATACTTTCGGATCTCCAGACGCCGGATATTAAAAGCGGTGGATGGCGTCAGTTTTCAAATTAGAAAAGGCGAGGTCATGGGCCTGGTGGGGGAATCCGGCTGCGGTAAGACCACCCTGGGACGCCTGGTACTGAGTCTATTGCCGCCGACATCCGGTGAAGTGCGCTTTGACGGCAAAAATCTGCAGCAATTATCGGGCGAAGAAATGCGCCGCATGCGACGGTATATGCAGATCGTGTTTCAAGATCCTTACTCTTCCTTAAACCCCCGCATGACGATCGGCAATATTCTCTCCATCCCGATGAAAATCCAGCAGCTTTATGCCAATAAACGCAAGGAGCGGGTCACCTATTTGTTGGAACGGGTCGGACTGGGCAGCCATGACATCAACCGCTTCCCTCATGAATACTCGGGGGGACAACTACAGCGCATCGGTATTGCACGTGCCCTGGCCGTCGATCCGACCTTTATCGTCGCGGATGAACCCGTATCCGCCCTTGATGTTTCGGTGCAGTCCCAGGTTCTGAATCTATTTAAGGAACTGCAGGAAGAATTTCAGCTGACCTGTTTGTTTATCGCCCATGACTTGAGTGTGGTGGATTTTATCAGTGATCGCATTGCGGTGCTATATCTGGGGAAGATTGTGGAAATGGCGCCGGCGGGGGAGCTGCATGCCTCTCATTTACATCCATATACCGAGAGCCTGCTTTCGGCCATTATGCTGCCCGATCCGGAGATTGAACAAAACAAATCAGATTTTTCATTGACCGGTGAGGCAGTAAGCCCCATCAATCCACCGCCGGGATGCCGATTTTATTCCCGTTGTCCAAAGCGGATGGATGTCTGCCGACAAAAAGATCCGGTGCTCGAGAAATTCGCCAAAGAACACTATGTGGCCTGTTTCGCGGTGGAAAAAAATTAATCGCGAATACTTTACTTGCGGCTTGGTCCGCAAACCCTAACCCGATCCAGCCGGAATAAATTGCCACAAAGGCACCAAGACACAAAGTTAAACCTTTGGGTTATATTCATCTTCGCGTCTTTGTGTCTTAGTGGCGAATTCTTATTTCATAAAATGCAAAGAAATAACTTTTAAAAATCTACGTCTGGAAGGAGGAATAATGGGAGCAAAAGGGATACTGGCTGATTTAGTGCTGAAAAATGGCAACGTGATCACGGTTGACGACAACGGTACAATTGCGGAGGCCGTGGCTGTATACCAGGACAGAATCATCGGGGTGGGAAGTAATGTTGATATGGACGCCCTCGTGGGAGAAGATACAAACATCATTGACCTTGACGGCAAAACCCTGGTGCCGGGCTTTATCGACAGCCATACTCACAATGTTGCCACCGGTGACTTCATGCACAGTTTAGATCTAATCGATGCGGCCGCGGAGCTAACCCCGACCATTGCAGATTTGCAGGAACGCATCAGCGAGAGAGTCAAAGAAGCGCCAAACGGCGCCTGGATCGGCGGTAAAAACTATGTGCCCGAACGAATGCAGGAAAAAAGATGGCCCACCCGGCAAGAGCTGGATGCCGTCGCACCGGATAATCCGCTGATCATCATAATCCGGGGATATCACGCCCATGTGGTCAACAGCAAGGCTCTGGAATTGGGGGCTATCACCAAAGACACGCCCAATCCGGAAGGGGGCGTCATCGACAAGGATCCGGCAACCGGTGAACCCACGGGGGTGCTGCGGGACGTGCCCACCATGAGATCGGTGGTGCCTCAGCCGACACTGCAAGATCTGAAAGCAGGATTGGCCCGGGTCAGTTCGGAATACGTGAGCACAGGCGTCACCTCCACTGGCGAGGCGGGCGGCCTCGATAACCCCGAAGCGTTCCGAGCATATCAGGAGGCCGTTGCCGACGGCAGCCTGAAGACAAGAACTTACCTGATGATTCGTGAGCAATTTTATCGCGCCAACGATCTGGGGCTGCGCACCGGATTCGGCAATGATATGCTGAAGTTGGGCGCGGTTAAGCTCTTTATGGACGGCTCCATCCAGTGCTATACGTGTGCGTTTTACGAGCCTTATGTAACCAAAGATACCAGAGGAATGGAGGGGCTCCAATACACGCCGGACCAAATTAATGACATCGTGGCAGAGTGCCATCGGCTCGGCTACCAGGTCGCCATTCATGCCCAGGGGGATTACACCATCAACATGGCGGTCGACGCGATTGAGAATGCCATGCAAAAATATCCCCGGCCGGACCCGCGTCACCGAATAGAGCATTGTCTTTGCCCGACCCAAGCCGAACTGGATCGCATGCAGCAATTGGGTATCATTACAAACTTCTACCTGTTTCACCCCTGGTTTTGGGGTGACCAACACATCAATGATTTTATCGGCGCAGAACGTGCCGGCCGAATGGTACCCGCCAAAACCGCCATGGACATGGGTATCATGGTTTGCGCCCATTCAGACTGCCCGGTCTGTACACCCAACAATCCGGTGTGGCCCTCCAACCCCTTGTGGGGAATGTGGTGCGCGGTCAACCGAAAAACCCGCAGCGGCGTGGACATTGGGCCCCGGGAAAAACTGACCCCCATGGAAGCCCTAAAGGCCTATACCCTCAATGGAGCCTATGCGTCATTTGAAGAAGATATCAAGGGATCGCTCGAATCCGGCAAGCTGGCCGACATGGTCGTGTTATCCGATAATCCATTGGAAATCGATCCATGGGAAATCCGAAACATTAAAGTAGAAAAAACGATCATCGGAGGAAAAATCGTTTTCGAAATTGAGTAAGGGGCACGGAAACATACAAATGACACGCCCCTATCTTCCCATAGTCTCGATTGCCGCTGCCGCTGCTTTATCCCTTCTGGGCGATGCAACTTTATATACCGTGTTGCCAAGCTATCATATTCAGATCGGCTTGACACCGCTACAGGTTGGAATCCTGCTCTCGGTGCACCGCTGGGTGCGCCTGATTTCAAACCGCCTGGCTGAAAGATGTTTTCGAACCGTTCCCATCATATTCTCCCTGGCCCCCGCCTTTTTGCTCGCCTCATTGGCGACGGCATCTTATGGATATTTTCAAACTTTTTTTGTAGTTCTTTTAATTGCAAGAATTTTCTGGGGCGCTAGCTTTTCCTTTATCCGCCAGGCAATGATACTGACGGTGACCGCCGCTTCAAGTGATACCCATCTGGGGAAAAGCATGGGACTGAGCAGAGGAATATCTTTAACAGGCTGGCTGTTCGGTACGCTTTTGGGAGGATTCGGGTGTGATCAGTTTGGTTGGACGTTCACACTGGTTACCTTTGCTATCCTTTCACTGGGGTCAATCCCTTTGAGTATTTTGTCGCAAAGAGCCGTCACACATGTTCAGTCTCCCGCCCGTAAAGCCGGGGCTGAACCAACAAACTATAAACTCATGTTTTGCGGATTTACCCTGGGAATTGTAGGCTTTGGTCTGATCATCTCGACCCTTGGATTGGTCGTCAAAGAGCAGATTGGAACATCAGCAAGTATTTCGGGCTATACGTTTGGCGTTGCAACTATTACGGGCCTGGTACTGGCCGTCCGCTGGGGTCTTGACATTATCGGATCACCTGTATTGGGGGCACTGATGGACCGGATCGGAAGACAGCGTGCCTTACCGGTTATTTTTATGATCGGTTCGTTGGCATTAGGTTCTGCTTCATTACCTTTTGGGATTTTTTGGTTAATCGTCTGTGTTCTAACTGTGTTTTTATGTGACGCTATGCTTGGAATCCTTGTCGCCGCCTGGGCCGGCCAGCAGGGAGGTAAAAGCGTGGCAGATTATGCAACCGGCATGGATTTTGGAATGGCGCTTGGCCCCTTGATCGGATGGGGCATTGCCCACTTTGGTCTGCCCTCCTTTCTGATATTCCTTGCGGGAGCCGTTTTTTATATTGCCGGTGGCATTGCGACCAAGCAGCGCACTCAATCTAATTAAATAAAATAATGGTGATAGAGATAATGGAAAATTTGATTCTGGCGAAAGTTGATGAGAAACAAAAAGAATTCATAGAGTTGCTGAGAACCGTCATAAAAATTCCCAGCTTGACCGGAGAAGAAGGCGAGGCGCAAGCATTTTTAGCACAGTATTTGAGAGACCTCGGATTGCAGGTGAATGTTTGGGAGCCGGATATCGAGGAAATATTTAAGATGTTCCCTGAATCCGCCCAATACCCCACCCATTGGCAGCATGATTTGATTTTACCTTATGACCGCTTTCCCTCCTATGCTAAGTTGATAAACTCCGGAAAAATAGAGGTTCTAAATTATAAGAATCGACCGAATGTGGTTGGAATCCTGAAAGGCCAGGGTAGTGGAAGATCGTTGCTGCTAAACGGCCACATTGATAATGTAACGGTTGAGCCTGTAAGTGACTGGACTATTGATCCTTTTGGAGCCGGGGTTGTCGATGGAAAAGTTTACGGCCGGGGCGCCTGTGCCATGAAGGGGGGATTGGTTGCCGGGCTGGCTGCGATTCAATGCCTCATTGAAGCCGGGATTTCTTTAAACGGGGATGTTCTCTTTTCAAGTGTGGTGAACGAGGAACACTCCGGAGGCGGCGCATTATCAATGGTGTGCAAAGGAATCAAGGCGGATGCGGCCATTGTGATGGAGCCTTCGGAAAATCAGGTCTACATTGCCCATCCCGGAGATGT
>CALZJV010000444.1 GCA_945787595.1 uncultured Desulfobacterales bacterium
GAGCATTTTTATTTGCATCGCATCAATTTTCACAAATTTTTCAATCTATTTTCATATTCGCTTCACGTTTCTCCCCTATGATTACAAAAGATCGTGTGTCCCTGATCTTGGCGTCGCAATCAGACGTCTTTAAGTCTGCGTGTGGGGTCGAAGCCCGCAGGGCGGAGCCCCAAACCAAACCTGGAACAGCTTGGTTTTTATTAAAAGGAGGTCATTTATGCATAAGGTATCGAAATGGTTAATATGTTTGCTTCTTAATGCAGTTGTTTGCACCTCAGCAGTCGTTGCACATGCCGAGACGGCGAATGATGCCACCCTTTCCCCCTATTTTCTGATTGAAAACGGAGATCCGGCAGTCGATCGTTTTCCCCTCAAGGATACCCGTGTGGCTGTCAATATCAACGGTGTCATCGCCGATGTGGTGATTACGCAAAAATACGCCAATGGCGGCACTCGGCCCATTAATGCACGCTATGTTTTTCCGGCATCCACCCGGGTATCGGTGCACGGCATGAAGATGATCATCTCTGAGGAGGTCATCATCGCTGAGATAAAGGAACGGCAGTCGGCGCAAAACGAATTCGACCAGGCAAAAAAGCAGGGGAAAAACGCCTCTTTGCTCAAGCAGCAGCGCCCCAATGTTTTCAGCATGAACGTTGCCAACATCATGCCGGGGGATGCCATTGATATCGAATTGCACTACACCGAACCGCGCTATGCGAATCAATTGGAGGCCGAGGCATCGGAAAACGACCGCTGGATAAAAAACCCTTATCTTAAAAAAGACAGCGAGCCTGAAACAAGATTTGCCATCAATCTGACGATTTCTAGCGGGATGGCCCTGCAGGAGCTCATTTGTCCAACCCATTCGACCGAAACGTCATGGGAAAGTGATACGGTGGCCAAAATCGCCCTGGCGGAACCGGAGAGATACAGCGGTGATCGTGATTTTATATTGAATTATCGTCTGACAGGTGAAGAAATACAGTCGGGATTGCTGCTGTTTGAAGGTAAGGATGAAAATTTTTTTCTGCTCATGGTTCAGCCACCGCAGCGGGTTCAACCGGCAGAGATCCCACCGCGGGAATACATTTTCGTGGTGGATGTCTCCGGGTCCATGAACGGATTTCCGCTAAACACCGCCAAAAAACTGCTGCGAAATCTGATCGGCAATTTAAGGGGCACGGATAAATTCAATCTGATCCTATTTGCAGGCGGCTCCCGGGTGATGGAATCCGCATCGGTGCCGGCAACCCAAAAAAATATTCACAGGGCCATTCGATTTATTGAAAATCAGCGCGGTGGTGGTGGAACGGAGCTTTTGGCCGCACTGCGCAAAGGGTTTTCCTTGCCCCGGGCCGATACTGTTTCCCGGTCGATGATTGTCGTCACCGATGGATATATCGGGGCTGAAAACGATGTCTTTGAGGAAATTCAGCATAATCTCAACCATACCAATGTATTCGCATTCGGTATTGGCAGCAGTGTGAATCGTTATCTGATTGAAGGGATGGCCAAAGCCGGTGGCGGCGCGGCGTTTGTGGTCACCAAACGCCGCGAAGCGCACGAGGTCGCTGAAAGATTCCGCCGCTATGTTCAATCACCGGTATTAACCCAAGTTAACCTGGTATTTAGCGAATTTGAAACCTATGACATCGAGCCGCAGGGGTTCCCCGATCTTTTTGCCCAAAGGCCTGTCATCGTTTACGGCAAATGGCGCGGCCGACCCCGGGGTACCATTGAACTCAGTGGAACCGGCGGGCTGGGAGATTTTTCCCGGACCGTACAGGTCGCCGACATAAAGCCTCTGAAAACAAACCAAGCTTTACGCTACCTGTGGGCCCGCAACCGGGTTGCACGCTTATCCGACTTTAATTTCAAACGGGGCAATCCCGAAAATAAGGATGAAATTACCAGCCTGGGTCTGACCTATAATCTGTTAACCGCCTATACATCTTTTATTGCCGTACATGAAGATATTCGCAATTCTGAAGGCCAAGCCAAAGATGTGTCTCAGCCGCTGCCGCTGCCGTTGAACGTTTCCAACCTGGCGGTGGGTGTATCGGTTTCAACGGTGCCTGAACCGGAGATCTCCATTTTGATGATAGGTGTCGCTCTGATGCTGGCTTCTCTTATGACGTTTAAAAAACAGTTCCGGCGGCTGTTCCGGAAGCCGTTGAAGGGTTCGATGTAATGATAACAGGAAAAGCACCAAATAAAATCAAATCCCTCTTTTTGCAAAATGGTATCTTCTATATTTTGGCCCTGGTCATCGCATTAGGACTGAAACATCATTACAGCCTGGCCGGTAGCGACGATCTGGTATGGATCTTAAGGCCAATCGCAGGTCTGGTCGAACACATTAGCGGGATACAATTTGAAAGCGAAGCAAATACGGGATTTGTCAGCCGGAGATACGGGATCATCATTGCACCGTCGTGTGCCGGCATCAATTTCTTAATTATGGCTTTTTGCATGGCGGTGGTTTCCAGTATTCATGTGATCAAGCACTGCGGGTCAAAACTTTTATGGTTGGCTGCAAGTTTGGTGTGTGCCTATATTTTAGCAGTCGCCGTCAACACATTGCGGATCATTGCTGCCATTTATTCTTACAATGCGGATATTTACTTTGGATGGTTTACCCCGGCAAGGGTTCATCGGCTGGAAGGCATTGTGATTTATTTCTTTTTTTTATGCCTGTTTTATATGATAATAATTAAAATGGTTCACCGGATCCGTCAGGTAGCCGGAGGGAAAAAGATACCCGCTGCCAGGTACGATTGCCCCAAAATAGATTATCTCAAATGGGCGTGCACCGGCCTGACGCCTTTGTTCTGGTATGGCCTCGTCACGCTGGGGGTTCCGTTGTTCACCGGTGGTGCCTTTCAGGAGAATGTGAACCGTTTTAGAGAACACAGCTGGACGGTGATTTGCGCATGCTTTACTGTTTTGGCGATCATTTTTCTGATCCGACTGGTTCGTCATCGTATTGTGCGCAGCATGATTAATTTATATTTCGCCACCAAGACACCAAAACACAAAGATAAGTATAAACGAACAATTTTGCTTGGTGTCTTGGTGCCTTAGTGGCCATTTTCCGGCTTGTCCGGGTTGGATTATTCCGAAGAATACAGATTGAAAAATCATGGATACCGCGAACCCAAGGATTCTGATCGTCGAAGATGAGCAGGCGATTGCCGACAATATTCAATACGCTCTCGAAACAGAGGGGTTTGAGACCCTGTGTCTTTCATCCGGTTTGCCGGTGGTCGGGTTGTTGGCCAAAGAGGCCATTGACCTGATTATTCTGGATATCGGGCTGCCGGACATCAACGGAATTGAACTGTGTAAAGAAATCCGCAAAAGCCGCAACCTTCCCATCATATTTTTGACGGCCCGCTCCGCTGAAATTGATCGGGTGGTCGGTCTTGAGATCGGCGCCGATGACTATGTGGTAAAGCCTTTTAGTCCTAGAGAATTATGTGCAAGGGTAAAGGCCGTGCTAAGGCGCACCCGGCAACCTGTCGCCGACGATGTATCCTCCCGGGCCTTCCGGTTAAACGAATCCAAACGGCAAATTTCCTATTTTGGAACACCTGTGGATCTTTCCCGCTATGAATACAATCTATTGACACCGTTTATCCACCGCCCCGGGCATGTATTTTCACGCGAGCAACTCATGGATCTGGCCTGGGATGAACCTGAAGCCAGCATGGATCGAACGGTGGATGCCCATATCAAAAACATCCGGGCCAAACTCAATAACATAGCACCTGATATTGATCCCATCATCACTCACCGGGGCGTAGGTTACGCCTTAAAAGAGGGTTTATGAAACTGGGGAGCCGTATTTTTATCTGTTACCTGATCATCTTCATCATTTGTTTTACCTATCCCATCAACTGGATTTTAGACAATCTGCGTACCCGTTACCTCGAGGGCGTCGAGGAACCGTTGGTGGACCAGGCCAATATTCTGGCAGCCGTTGTCGGTCACGAAATGCAAACCGGCCAATTTGATCCTGAAAAATGGTACCATGCCCTTGATAAAGCCGGCTCCCGTTCATTTTCCGCCAGGATCTACCAATTGGTGAAGACCGGTGTGGATATGCGAATCTATCTCACCGACAAGACCGGAAAGCTCATCTTTGATTCGCAAAACAGGCAAAATATCGGCCAAGACTACACTGCTTGGCGCGATGTCTATCTGACGCTGCAGGGCAAATATGGTGCGCGAACGACCCCGGAGAATGTTGAGGACCCCGCCACAAAAGTGCTCTATGTGGCCGCACCGGTAATGGCAGATGGGCGCATCTCGGGTGTATTGACAGTGGCCAAACCGACCACCAGCATCAATACCTTTTTAAAGAGCGCCAAACCTCAAATTTTCAGAGTCGGCGTAATTGCCATGCTGGCCGCCATTGTTCTGAGCTATGTTGTTTCACTTTGGATAACCCGCCCTATAAAACGGTTGACCCGTTATGCCAATAATATTCGACAGGGTCGCAGGGTTGATTTTCCCAAACTGGATCGCAGTGAAATTGGTGAGATGGGAAATGCATTCGCGAAAATGCAGCAAACTCTGGAAGGGAAAGAATACGTGGAGCAGTATGTTCAAAAACTCACCCACGAAGTCAAAAGCCCTCTGTCGGCCATCCGCGGGGCGGCCGAATTGTTGGAAGAAAAAATGCAGCCCGTCCAACGGGCCCGGTTTTTAAGCAATATTCGCAATGAAGCCAACCGAATTCAGGCATTGGTGGACAGAATGCTGGAATTATCGGCCTTGGAAAATCAGAAAATCCTTAACAAAGTGGAACAGATTTCCGTTTCCACCTTATTCCAGACGGTTATAGAGAGCAAACGGGCGATTTTGAAAAAAAGGCAGATTCGCCTGATAACCCAAGTTCCGCAAAATATCCAGCTCAAGGGAGATAAACTTCTGCTTCACCAGGCTTTTTCGAATTTAATTCAAAATGCAATCGATTTCAGCTCCGCCCACAGCAAAATAATATTCCGCGGTCATATTCAGGGTGCCATGCTGGCGTTAATTGTTGAAGATAATGGAACGGGCATACCTGCATACGCGACCGCGAAGGTATTTAATAAATTTTTCTCCTTACAAAGGCCGGACAGCGGAAAAAAAAGCACCGGTCTGGGATTGAATTTTGTGCAGGAAGTGGCCGGGCTGCATCGTGGTGAAGTCAAACTGCAAAACCTTCCTGAAAAAGGGGTGCGTGCAACCATGATCCTTCCCTTGAATAAGCCCTGGGCCAAATCGCTAAAAGCAGATAGATAAATATAGTTGTAATCATTTTTTATTAGATCTCTTTCTAAAAACGCCAACAAGACCAATGAGACTGCAGCATAATAGGATTTGGACGTCAGACTCTGGGATTATAAGTGAACTATTTGTAGTGCTTAATTGAATAAGGGAAAAAATATCCTCACAAAAAACACCTGCTTGAGGAATATTAGGACCTGCAAAAATCAGGTAGTAAAAAGGGTGTTATAGCTTGCGAAATAGGTTCTTTTTTCTTTCGATGGCCAATTGCATAAAGACTTCAGCCTTTGATTTTGGTGGCTGGTATTGCTCGCTTTCTGTCTTTTTCACCAGCTGCGCGGCCTCGGTGGGACAGGCAGTTACACACAGGCCGCAGCCGATGCAGCGGTCCAGGTCGATGGCAGCCGTCTCATCCTCAATCGTTATAGCCTCCATCTGGCAGCGATCGAGACAGGTCTCACACCCAGTGCACTCATTGGCATCCACCGTGGCAAAGTAGTTGCTTTTCACTGCTGCGGCCGGTACCGGTTGCATTTTGAGCGATCCCAACATCTCGCAGCAGTCCCCGCAGCAGCTGCACATAACGCCTGCCTTCTGGGAGTTGAAAGGCTGCATTACCAGGCCGGCCTCATCGTTCTTCTTGATGATCTTTTTCGCTTCTTCTTTACCGTTGGCGCCGAACATGAAACAGGTCTCCAGGGGTTTGCCGCAGCTTTCATCAAGCAGCCTGTTTTTGGTTCGGCAGATACAAGGGGCCAGAGCGATAACGTCCTGTTCTTCAATGATCTTCAAAACGTCCTCATAGGGGGCAATCGGCCACTTCACAACCAGTTTCCGATTGATGGGTATGGGCCGCATGATGGGCGTCTTATGCCCCTGAATCGTGCGGCCCAAACCGTCTTCAAAGTAATCTTGCATATCTTGCGCGAATCCTCGCCCCATGGTTTCGAGTTGGAAATCGTAAATTCCCGGCACGAACGGCACTTGGCCGTAACGAGTGTTCCTGTCTTTTTTCAATCTGAAAATGAGCCCCTTCTTTGCCATAGCTTCCATGAGTTCAGCCGTTTCCGCGTCGTCGCGATCCAACCGTTTGGCCACGTCTTCCGGAGCCTCCAACACCGGAGATAGCTTTAAGAATAATTCAGCCTCATCTTCAGTGAACAATCCTTTCAGTATCTTTATTTCAATACCACTTTCCGTAGTTGGAAATCCTGACGCAAAATCGTCGAGCCGCTCTCTTAGACGTTCGTACACGTCACTCATGATCATTCCTCCTTTTTAATGATGCAACTTCGTTGAGAAGCCTAATTCCGCGCATCACCCGCCAACAAGGTGCTGAGGTCAATGCAATAAAGATGAATGCTCAGTTACTATATCCAAGCTGTTTACCTAAAACCGCTCGGCCCTGTTGGTCGGCAGTGAATGCGCTTGTCAGGCTTTCTTGCGATCCTCAACACTTATTTCCATTGCGATACGGCCCCATCCACAAACAAGCAGCCCTTTTGAATCTCATTTCATTGGGATCAACACCTGCACAAATTAACTCACCTGCAGTGAAAACCTGCATTGTAATCGCATTCAAAGCATAGACACATATTCTTTTGGGGCACAGTTTAGTTAATAGGTTTCCGGCTCCATCAAAATAAAATTTATCGCCAACCTCGTGTTGACTGTTACAACCATGCGAATCAACAATCTCAACAATGATTGTCTTCTTTTGGACCTCCGGAGCTTTGTTCAGGACATCCTCATTTCTCGGGTTGTTCCGAAATATTTTCATTTCCTCATTGTTGTAACCTAATCGCTTCTTAATAAACTTCCATTTTATAGTATTCCACGCTGCATCGCGAATGCCCATTTTCTTTCCCCCTTCGTTGAGAAGCCTAATTATTAATCATTTCTGCATTGGAAACGCTTAGTTCTCCCGTTTTAGAAATGGATGATCGCTACCTAGTGGATCGATTCCAAATTAATATTCTATGTAACG